>NZ_PZJK01000009.1:281037-281271 GCF_003206675.1 Salinicola sp. RZ23 | reverse complement strand
GATGGCGCCATAGGCATCGGTGCGCAGTTCGAACCCGGTGCCGCGGAAGGCGCCGCGGGTGTTGCCGGTCTGGTGGATCAGGTAGCCGAGGTTGAGCTGGCTCTTCTCCGCTTCGGAGTTGAGGCGGACACGTTCCTGGTCGGTGGCGTCGTCGAACACCAGCTCGTTGTACTTGCTGCCGCGGTAAGTCTTGCTCTTGAACCCGGAGAGCAGGCCGTGGCTGTGCCAGTCCGG
>NZ_PZJK01000009.1:280732-281007 GCF_003206675.1 Salinicola sp. RZ23 | reverse complement strand
AAGTCGACCAGCACTTCCTGGCCGATACGCGGTACGAAGACGCCACCCCAACCGGCGCCGGCATTGGGCTGAGAGACCCGCAGCCAGACGCTGGAGTTTTCGTCCAGCTGACCCTGGCGGTCCCAGTGGAACTGCACGCGCACCCGGTTGAGGTGATCGGTGTGGATCTCCTCGTTGGCGGGGCCGACCACGGTGGCGGTCTGGGGCCCGCCGATCACCGGGCGATGGTGGGTCAGCGGGTGACGGTAGGGCTGGCTGCGCCGCTGCGCTTCGAG
>NZ_PZJK01000009.1:0-280645 GCF_003206675.1 Salinicola sp. RZ23 | reverse complement strand
GCGCCCGGCCTGGAGATGGCGTGCGCCGCCGCTGCCACGGAAGCGCTTGGCCCGGGATTCGTGCGATTCGAGGCGGTTTTCGGTCAGCCGTTCACCGCGCTCATAGCCGTGGTAGTAGTACTCGCCGGCGTAGTCGTAGAGTTCGGTCTGCGGCAGGTTGCCCTGGTCGCTGAGGGTGTCGAGCCCGGTGCGCTTGGGAAGCCGGGGCTGCTTGTAGTCGAAGGTACCGACGCTGACCCGGGTGGGCTGCTGGGTGCGCACGCCGCCCCACTGGGTCAGGGCATCCTCACGCTCGGTGGCCGCCTGGCGGTGGAAGCGGATCGCCTGTGGGCTGACCGGTTGGGTGGTATCGACATCGTCGGTGATGACGATACGGTGGCCCGCATAATCATCGTCTTCGCCGGCAAATTCGGCGTAGTAGAACAGGCCCTCTTCCTGCATCAGCCGGCTGACAAAGTTCAGATCGCTCTCGCGGTACTGCACGCAGTAGCTGCGCGCCGGGTAATCACGGCGCAGATCGAAGCGATAGCGACCCTTGGCCAGGTCATAGTCGTCGAAGACCTGGGTCAGCACATCGACCACTGAACGGTCCTGGAAGATACGGCTGTCGCGGCCCAGGCCGAGCATCTGAATCCACGGCACCAGGGTGAGCTGGTAATAGGTGACGCCGCCATCCTCGCCCAGCAGCGCGGCCTCGGAGACCAGCCCGTGCAGCGGGCGATAGCTGCCATCGGCCTGCAGGATCGAGAGCCGCGCCGGCTGCGCCATCAGCGTCTTGAGTTCGATATCCCCCTGCTGGGAGATGCAGTCGAGGGTATAGGTGAAAGGCGCGCTGATACGCTCTTCGCCCACCAACCGATGGGGGACGAGCGCAGTGCCGGCGACGTCGAGGGTCAGCAGCCGCTGCGACTGCGACAGGTCGATATCGAACGTCTCGCGCAGCGCGTCGAGTGTGATGTCTGCCATGCTTACCTCCGCAGCCTCTTGCCGGCGGGTGCTTGTTCCCGCGTCGGGTCGGTGGCTAAATTAACGCTCGCCGGCTCGCCGAAACGAGCCTGCTCCTTTTCACCCTTGCCAGGAAGCCCGGACCGATGAAAGGCATCGTTGTACTCGGTGACGCCACGAGCCATGGCGGCAAAGTCATTACCGCACAGAGCAGCTACCTGATCGATGGCAAGCCCGTCGCCTGCGTCGGCGACAAGGTCACCTGCCCCAAGGATGGCCATGGCAGCACCACGGTGATCGTCGAGGGTCATCCGACCATGAAGGTCAACGGCAAGCCGGTCGCGCTGCACGGCCACAAGACCGCCTGCGGGGCGACCCTGATCTCTTCCCACAACGGCGACAGCGGTCACGACTGAACCTCCGCGGGCTGCGCGGCTGCGGCCAGGGCCGCGCAGCCTTTCAGCGCCCAGGCCTGGGTGCTCTGCTCCGCGTGCAGCGTGAGCACCAGCGCATGCTGCTCGGGAGTACAGGCCGCCGCCGCCAGCACGAACGGCAACACCCGGGTGGCTTCACCGCTCCAGCCGCACAGCGCATCGACGCCCAGACCATCGTCGACCGTGTCGAGATCGGGCCAGCGCTCGACCACCGCACCGCCCAGCTCCACCGCCCGTCCGGGCAGGCCCAGCGCATCGATCACCAGCCGCGAGGGTGCCGCTGACGCGGTCTCATCGCCCCCCGTCTGCTCCTCTGCCTCAGACGATGGCTCCGCCGCCGGCCATAGCTCGTCGAGCAGTGCGATCAGCGCCTGGCGCTTGTCGTGATCGCGCCGGGTCGCCCGCGGCGCATGCTCCCGCCGGATGCCCGCCTCCAGATACCAGCCGCTGTCGAACGCGGTAGGCTCCTGCGCGGGCGTCAACCGCTGCAGCAGCAGCACCGCCACCGCCTCACCGGGATAGAGACCGCCGCCACGTGAGGCCCGCGCCAGCAGGTCGCGATAGCGCAGCGACCCCACGTCACTGTCGTTGATCAGTGAGTCCACGCCGATCCACAGCACATAGGGCATGCCGCCCTGCTCGCCGACGTCGAGCGTGGCGTGCGGATCCGCGCCTTCCGGGGCCAGCCGCACCTCGCCCAGACAGGCGCCGTACTGGGTCTCGGCGATGGCATCACGCAGGCGCGACTGCACGAGTTCCGCGGCTTCGCCGGCACGCAACGGCGCGCTGAGCAGCACATCGAAGTGACTCTCTTCGGGCAGCGCCTCGAGCATCATCAGCGCCTCGATCACCACCGTCTGGATCAGTTGGTGCAGTCTCAACGCCTTGGCGTCGAGCCGGCCCAGGCGCGGCTCGTTCACGCTCATGGCGTCGTCGACCCGATGCACCAGCAGGCGATAGCCATCGGCGCCGTAGAGGCTCGACGAGAGTTCCGGGGTGGCGGGTTCGGGTATCTCGCCGCTACGGATGAATCCGGCGGCGGTCAGCGCCAGACCATCGATGAGCCGAAGCCGATCGGGAAGATAGTCGCAGCGGGTCTCCACCGGCGCTTCGACCGGCTCACTGACGACCTGACGCTGATGCAGGAGATCGAATATCGAGGCGCGGGACATGGTCAGTAGTCATCATCCTTCGGCTGCGTACCCAGGGTGTCGCGGATGTTGTCGATCACGCCGTGATCCTTGATCACATCCTTGAGCCACTCCTCCAGCGGCATACGGCCCCACTTCACCGCCCGCTCGATCAGATAGGGCACCGGGCTGTGGGGCTCGCGCTCCTTGAAGTAGCGCGCCACGCCGTTGAGCATCTCGAAGGCTTCGTCGCGGCTCTGGGGTTTGGTACGCAAAGCGCCCGTCGGCTCGACGCCCGCAGGGGCAGACAGACTCGGCTCGACCCGGGTCGACGCGGGCTCCTCCGCCTTCACCTCGGCAGCGGCCTCGGCGTCGGCGCTGGCAGAGACGTCGGCACCGCGCTCGCGTAGCAGTTTCTCGGTCAGTTCGCGGCACTGCACCAGCACCTTCTGCAGTCCGGCGAAGCTCGGCGCGTCACGTCCGAAACGCTGATCGCCGATCTCGTCCAACTGCTCCAGCGCGACCAGGGTGGCGGCAATCACGGCGTGACGCTGCTGCAGGAAGTCGGTACTGGTGAGCACCACCGAGCGCTGGAAGATCTCATCGTTGATCTTGCCATCGCTGAGGGCGCGATCCATGGCATCGGGGTCGTTGCGCGCCTGGTTCTCGACCTGGCGCGACTCGTCGTAGTCGGCCAGCCCGTAGCCGTCACCGTCGAGCAACGGTAGCGTGCGCACCACGCCGATCAGCGTGTCGCCCAGCCAGCTCAGACGGGCCGAGCGCTCTTCGAGGTCATCCTCGTCGAGTTCGGGGTAGAGGGTCTCCCAGTACTCGTCGAGCAGCCGGGCTTCGAGGGTCAGGCCGAAGGCGATACCGTCGAAACCCTCGCGATGCGCCAGCCCCTCGCACAGCCAGCCGGCGAGCTGGAGATCCTTGCTCTGCGCGATCAGCGCCTCGCTGGTGAGGTTGATCACCTGGCCCCAGTCGGACTGCTTGAGCTCGGTCTGCCACTCACCCTGCGGAAGATAGGTCGGGTCGGCGCGGCGCGCCTCCTTGATCTGGTCGAACAGCAGCGAGAAGGTCAGATCCTCGCCGCCGGCATGGCCACCGCCCTCGATGGGGGCGAGTAGCGCCTCGATAGAGAGTTCGCCGAGTTGATCCATGTCGTCCCTCGTCAACGGCTCGGGCCGCGGCGGCTATCGGCGCAACGCTCGCCCCGGCAATAAAAAATGGCGGTACTCGTCATGACGGTATTGGCAGTACCTGGACCGCGATGACTCACCGGGAACGGCACGGGAAACGTGCCCCGCCGTTCCCGGTCAGTCGACGCATCATCCGTTGCAACGGGTCGCCGGCACACGGTACCAGCAACGCAAACGCCCGCACGGCTCCCACAGGGGAGCCGCCGGGCGTCGGCGGCATGCTCCTCGCCCGCCGCCACGGGCGAGGAGCATGCCACCCGGCCACTCGCGCGGAGTGGCCGTCGCAACTCGGGCGCGAGCCCGATATCAGGCGTAGACCTTGTTGCGCGTGCGGTCCCAGCCGCCGGCGACGTTGCCGCCACCCTGGCCGTCGGAACGCTTCTGCTGGGTGTAGGTGATCTTGATCCGCGCGTAGTTGAACTTGACGGTCTCGTACGGCAGGTCGTGACGATCTTCGCTCTCGTTCTGCTCGAAGCCGGTCGACACGGAGGTGCCTTCCATCTCGGTCGAGGAGACGATCACCTCTTCCAGCTTGACCTCCATGTAACGCACCTTGTCACCACCGGCGCGGTTCACGTGCAGCACGACTTCCTTGATGTGCTGACCTTTACAGCAGGACTCGAACAACTTGGCGGACGCCTTGTCGACGAACTTCTGAATGCGGAATTCGCTCAGATTGACGCGCTCGGCCGAGGCACCGCCGGCAGAACTGGCGGTCGCCGAGGTAGCCTGGCTAGCGCCGAAGTCGAAGCTCTTCAGTTCGATCCAGTCGACATGCTTGTCGTCCAGGCTTTCACCGGGGATGCCGTCGATTTTGAGATACGCATCGAATGCCATGTGCTCTGTTCTCCTATTTACTCACTCGCGAATAGCCGCTCCTGATGCGCGATGGCAATCGACCTCGCGCATACCGGGCGACCCCTGGCCCACTTGACGGCCATCGAAACCTCCGACGACCGAAAAGCATACAAACCTCAACCAATTGATCTTGCTAGGCAAAGCAGCAACGCCAACAAATAACGAAGTTTAATTAGACAATATCAGAACACATGCATACGCTCTTTTTGTAAGAGATTGCCGACAAAGGTATGGCAAATCTCTTACATGATCGCAGCCGGTTTCAAAATGCCTCCGACACGCTGCAAAACCTCACACGATTCTGGTGGACCTCAATTATATCCACCCATCTTAAACTTTAAAGACAATCTCTACATTTAAACACACTTTACATAATTCGTTACATTCTCGAAAAACAGCAGTGCGTCCCATCACTGCTGCTTCTTGACTTCGATCTCTACCCGGCGATTCGGCGCCAGACACTCGATCAGTTGTGCCCGCGGCTGATTGGGGTCGCAGGTCACCAGCGGCCGTTCGCTGCCCGCCCCCTTGGCCTCGATCAAGCCTGCCGGCACGCCCTTGCCCACCAGGTACTGGCGCACGGTCATCGCCCGCTGCAACGACAGCTGCTGGTTCACCGCCTCGTTACCGATCGGGTCGGCGTGGCCGGTGATCAGGATCTGCCCCAGGTCCTTGGTGTTGAGCAGGCGCTGGGCCAGCTCGTCCAGCTCCTTCTGCCCCGCCTGCTGCAGGCCGGCGTAGTCGCCGCGGCCGAAGGCGAACAGGGTGTCGGACTCGAGCACGATGGTCTCGGTACTGGTCAGGGTCTGCTCCAGCAGGCTGTCGATATAGTTGCGGCTACTCGAGACCAGGAAGGCGTTGGAGGTGATCCGCGGTACGTCCGGCTCGTGGATCTGCTGACTGTAGAAGTCGATCTGGCGCCCGGCGTAGCGATAGTCGGAACGGTCCTCGTCGATCTTCGCCCCGGTGCGGCGCTGGATCGCCGGATACCAGAACGCAGGCAGGCGATTGCGCAGGGCCTCGCTGTCGATGTCGTCACGCTCCATGTCCGACAGCATCAGATAGGTATCCAGCGTATTGCGCCCGAACTTGGCCAGTGACTCCGCGGTGTTGTCCCGCGGGCGGGCATAGGGTGCCACCGTGTCGGGGCCATCCACCGCGTGCAGCTCGTCGGTGGTGCGTTTATAGACACCGATGGTGGTGAGTGAAAACAGCGAGCGGGTCAGATTCTGTTCCACCGGCTCCAGCATCACCGCGCGCAGGCGATCGAAGTAGTGCTCGCGGATCGCCGGGTCGATCGCATCCCCCTGGTAGAGCCCCCAGCCCATCGACCAGGGCACGCCGTCGCCGTGCTCGCGCTGATAGTAGTGGCTGCCCCAGTCGCGCAGCGCGTCCAAGCTGTGCCAGCGGGCGTACTGAGTCGGCTGCTGGTCATCCTCGGCCGCAGCCTCGGCGAAGGTGTGCGACATCGCTTCGATCTCTCCGTGATTGCGCACCGCAGAGGTAATCCACAGGGTACAGGCGACGATCCCCAGCGCGGCCGCGGCGAGCCCCCAGCGCAGCTTGCGCCGCTTGCCACGCACGTCACTCGAGTAGAGCCCGGCCAGATGGCGGTCGGCGATGATCACCTGACGGAACAGGTTGCCGATGAAAAAGGCGTGATTGACGCGCTCTTCCGAGAGCTGCCCGGGCTTGGCCAGGGCGAAGTGACGACCCACGCGACTGGCGTGCTCGCCTTCGATGGCATCGCCCTCCTGCAGGGCGCTGACGAAGTAGAAGCCGCGCAGCAGCGGTGCACTCTGGTAGGGGTTGGCGTTGGTCAAGGCATCGACGAAGCGGGTCAGCGAGTCACGCAGCGCCGCCAGCTCCAGCGGAAAGCGGAAGGCCGCCACGTCGCGGCGGGTATCGACCACGTCGCGCTGGACGATTTCGTCATCACCGACCTGCAGCCAGTGATGGCACAGCGCCTGCAGCGCACTGTCGAACTGCTGCCCCCAGTTGACGTCGCTGGGCTGCTGATGCGGGAAGGTGTGGCCGAGCACGTCGCTGCTGTGCTGCGGGTCGAGCCGCTCGAAGAAGGTGGTGAAACCCTCGATCAGGTCACACTTGGTGAACACCAGATAGATCGGCAGCCGCGCCTCCAACTGCTCGCGCGCCTCCTGGATGCGCTCGCGCAGACGCCGGGCCAGGTTGTTGCGCTGGGTGTCGCTGGCCTGCACCACGTCACTGATATTGACCGCGACGATCAGACCGTTGAGCGGGCAGTGGCGGCGATGCGACTTGAGCAGCGCGAGGAAGCCTTTCCACTTGCCGACCTCCTCCTCACTGTTCATGTAGCGCCCGGCGGTATCCAGCAGGATGGCGTCGGAGCTGAAGAACCAGTCGCAGTGGCGGGTGCCGCCCATGCCGGCGACCCGGGCATTCTCGCGCTCGGCAAAGGGGAAGTTGAGCCCGGACTCGTAGACCATGGTGCTTTTGCCCGCCGCCGGCTGCCCCACGATCATGTACCAGGGCAGCGCATAGAGCGCGTCGTTGCCACGCTGACCCTTGCGCTTGCCGCTCTGCTTGAGGCGATCGATGGTCTTGAGCAGACGCTCGCGCAGCAGACTGATCTCTTCGCGGTCCTGGGGGCTCGCCTCGAGCACCGCGGCATCGGCGTCCTCCATCAGCAGGTGCTCGAGATTGCGCTTCTGCCCCACCCCACGGTAGAGCAGCAGCACGTAGAGCGCCGACGCCAGCAGGAACAGCACGATCCCGCTGAGCAGGCTGGCCAGCGACGAAAAGCCCAGTGCCACGCCCAGCCGCCAGACCAGAAAGATGGCGGCGAAGAACAAGAGCCCCAGAATGTAGGGCTGGTACTTGAAGAAGGCGTACTTCAGATAAGCGATTTTGAAACGTTTCATCGGTGCGATCTGCTCATGCTCGGGCGCCTACCGTGCGTCGCACGGAAATTGCGCCATGAAATCGGCCAGACTCAACCGGGTATCCGGGAGCGGCAAGGTACCGGGATGCGGCTCGTCGTCCGCAAAGGGCGACAGCACGTCGATGCACAGACGTCTGTCGTCCGGGTTCGAGAGCACCTCGAAGAACTGTTCCGCGCTCTGCCACACCGGCATCAGCAACAGCCGCGGGCGCATGAAATCGTCGACCAGCAGACTCATCACCGGCGTGCCGCCGGGGCAGGCGGCACCCAGCCACTGCTGCCAGAGATCGGCGACCGGGCGCTTGAGCCCGCGCTCCGCCGGCAGTGGCAGCATCACCGCCTGGGTACTGCCGGCCCGCCAGCGGGTCAGCGCATAGTGCAGGCGATGCAGGCAGCCGCCACTGACGAACTCCGGCCATCCCCACTCCAGCGCCTTGGCCACGTCGGCGAAGCTGTAATCGAGCAGGAAACGCTGATGGATGCGCTGATAGAGCGCGATGTCCTGATCGTTGAGCTGGCGCAGCTCGCCGATCGCCGCCACCGGGTCGATCGGCGAGGCGCCATGTACGGAGTCGGTGAGAATCGTCCGCGCCTGTGCGGCGAAGATCTCGCCCAGGGTGTTGATGCAGGGCAGTATCTCGGGGCGCCCTTCCGCCTTCAGCGTCTGGAAGACGAAGAACGGATAGCGCCGCCCCGAGGCGTCCGACGAGCTGATCATGGCGCCAGTCACATCGCTGCCGTTGCGCGCGTGATAGTTGAAGAAGCACACCGGCAAGGCATCGAAGCGATGCTTCCAGTCGTCGTGATCGAGAAACTGCAACAGCGCACTCTGTAACCACTGGTCGAGCTCCTGAATCACTGCACCGGTGGCGTTCACGCCCACGAAGTCGGCCTGCGTGGGAATCTTGCCAAAGCAGCCGATCATGCCGACACCCTCTTCATTACCCGACTACACCCTGTTCCATGGCCCGCCTAACTCCTGTTCCAGCCCTGCCTACTTTCTTGCAGCCCCGGCCACGTCCTTGCGGCCCCGACTACGTCCTTGCAGCCCCAAACTACTTCCTTGCAGCCCGACTACTTCCTTGCAGCCCCGCCTGGGCTCTGAGCCGGAATCGCCTGTGCGCCACGGTCCGGCCGGGGGAGCGCGGACTCACTGCCCGTCCCCGCCCAGCTGCGGAATACGCAGCGACTTGATCCGCTGTAGGTCGGAGATCTTCACCCCGCCGAAGTTGCGCACGTCGAAGCTGACCGTGCCCATGTAGGTGTTCCAGCTGAAACGCTGGCGCGCCTTGTCGATCGGCGTGATCCGCGCACTCTCGATCATGCGCAGGAAGCCCCAGCGGTTGGGATAGTCGAACACCGTATGGCGCTGGCCATTGCGGCTGACGATATCCAGGCGCGCGCCGAAGGCCTCGCCATCGCCCGGCCAGGTCAACCGCTCCCACGACTGGGTGTTGTTGCGGTAGTGCAACCGCTGGCCGTCGATGGTCAGGATGATGTCGGTCAGCCCCGCGGTGGGGTTGATCTGCAGCTCGAAGCCGTTCTGCAGATCCGACAGGCTGTCGATGACCCGACCAAGGGCGGTGGCGTCGTCGATGCTCGAGAGCATGCGCGGGTCGACCATGGTCGAGCGCTGTCCGCTGCCAGAGCCGGCCAGATCGCCGATCTCCTCCTTGCGGAACTGCGACATCACCCCCTTGTCGGGATCGATGAAGTACTCCATGTCCCGCACCGAGGCTTCGTTGACCGAGTTGCTGACCGGATAGCGCCCGGCGATCATCTGATCCCAGGGGGTGACGATCTTGTCGTCCCAGGCGGCGTTGAGCTGCTGGCGAGCCGGCGCGTTGAGCGCCTTCCAGGTGTCCTCGACCGGCTCGCGGAACAGCGGCTCGAGCGCCCGGATCAGCGGCGTGCGCGAGGTATCGACGCGCGAGGCGACGAAGTTGCGCAGGGTGTTGATCTCGGTTGGCTGGCCGGCAAGCGTCGCCATGATCAGCGACTTGCTGCTGCGCCCCACATCCTGGGCGCTGCGCACGTTGTCCACGCGCACCTTGAGCTGGCGCAGATCGAGCAGGTACTGGTTGAGCACCGAGTTGTCGCTGCCGGTGGCGTCATCCGCCGCCAGCAGCCGCGTCACCGGGCGGAAGTGCTGGGTCAACAGGCCATCGTTGAGGCGCGGCAGCGTGTTGATATCGACCGCCGAGGCACCTCCCGCGCCGTTGAACACGCTCATCACCCGGCCCCAGAAGCTCTGGTCCTTGGCCTTGCCGCTGGCATCGTCCTCGGTCTTCGCCTTGGGGTCGTCCCAGGTGGTGTTAGCCTTGACCGCTTCCAGCACCTGACGCAACGGCGAGCCCTGCAGATCGCTGAGCTGGGAGAGGCGCACGCTGGCCTTGTCCAGGGTGTCGAAGTCGGCGACGTGGGTATTGTCGAGGAAGCGCTCCCAGGCGATCGCGTAGTCACGCTTGTAGCGCGCCATCAGTTGGCTGACGAAGCGCGCCTTCGACTGCACCGCATCGTCGACGTTCTCGTCGTCGAGCACCCAGTCCGATTCGCGCTGGAGATCGCCGGAGACAGTCTCGATGATCGCCGGACGCAGGTACTGGTTCCACACCTCACGGGTATAGAAGGCCGGCACCGCGCGGCTGGAATAGAACAGTCGGCCTTCCATGTCGGGGGCCATGCGCGACAGCGTCAGCGGTTCGAAGCGCTGCTCCACCTCCAGCTGATAGCGCAGGTATTCGCGGTCGACCAGACTCGAGTCGATCAGGAAGGCGTTGAGCCGGTCACGGCTGTCGGCGACCAGCTTGTCGTCGCGCGCCAGCGCCGGCGCCTGGCCCTCCTGCAGGTAGTGCACATAGAGCGCAGCATTGTCCATGATGCTATCGCGAGAGGTATCGATCCCGCGGCGGGCCACGTAGTCGGCCCACAGCCGCGGCAGCGCCGAGGCGACGAAGTCGCCCTGATCCGCGTGCGCGTCCGGGTCGGTCAGAATCAGATAGAGCTTGAGCGAGGAGTAGCTCTCGATCAGCTGCTCGACGTCCGCCTGCGACAGCTTGGTCAACATCTCCTCGGAGAGCGAGGGCCCCTGCTCACCGGAGAGGGTGAGCGTGGACTCGTCTCCATCGGCATTGCCCACGGCGCTGCCCAGCTGGCTGGTACGGTCACGCAGCCCCTCTTCCAGCGACGTCTCGGCGCTACTGCGGGCCGAGTACCAGGCGTCGCGGGCGCTGTCGGTAGTGCGCGAGCGCAGCTCGCTGCGCGCGCGACTGCCAATCTCGGAGGCGCTCGTCGGCACGCTGCCCAGGGTCGGCCGTGAGGTCGAGCGCTCGCGCATGCGCGCCATGGCATCCTCACCGATCTGGCGGCCCTGATCCCGCGCAGCGCCAGCGGCATCCGCCGCCTTGCCGTCGCCGCCCGAGGCCGTTCCGTCCTCGCTTTCACCAGTGCCGGTATCGATACCGCCGGCCGGGTCACCGAAGGCAGCCAGCGAGCGTAGCTGGCGCGCCAGACGCCAGGAGAGCGGCGTCAGCACATCCCGCGTAAACAGCGTGGCCCACGCCTCCTTCAACGGCGCGCGCAGCGCATCGCCCTGGTACAGCCCCAGGTCGAGGCGCAGCGGCACGCCGGTCTCGCGGTGGCGCTCGATCGCCGTGAGTTGCTGCTCGAGATCGTCGCGCAGCGTGCGGCGCTGGTCCGGCTCGAGCCGAGCATCCGTGCCAAGGGGAGCGATACGCTCGCGGATATGGTCGAGCCACTGCTTGTTGTTGTAGGCCGACCAGCCCTGGGCGGCGATGGCCGCGACACCGAGCGCACCGACCGCACCGATCATGAACGGCGGCAGCGAGCGGCGGTCGCCACGCTGGGAGTAGTAGAGGCTCAGGTTGCGGTCCGGGAAGACCACGTGACGGAAGGTGTCGGTGATGAAGTAGCTGCGTTCGCCCTCGCGCGGGGCCGCCGCGGCCGCCGGGGTCGGCGCCAGAGCGAAGGCATCGCGGGTCTGCTCGTCGATCAGCGCCGGCAGCGCGGGGCCGCTCTGCAGCGCGCTGGTGAAGTAGAGCCCACGCAGGATCGGCGCGCGCTCAGCGTTCTGCTGGGTGTCGAACTGTTCGAGGAAATCACTGAGCACGCCGTAGAGTTCGGCGAAGTAGTCGGGGAAGCGCAGCAGCTCACTGTCGGCATCGCTGCCCTCTTCCACCACCCGGGCATCGACCCGCGAGCGCAGTGTGGACACCAGCCCCGGGAAGCGCTGCTGGAAGGCTCGGGTCACGCCCTGGCGGCGCAGCTCGTCGAGTGAGAAGGTCAGGCCCCAGGGCTGCTGGCGCTCGCTGGCATCCAGCGCTTCGAAGGTGCGGGTGAAACCGGGCAGCAGATCCGCCTTGCTGAAGAAGAGATAGACCGGCGGATTGATCCCCAGGCAGGCGCGGTACTCGGCCACCCGGCTGACCAGTTGCTCGGCCAGGGCGTGGGCGTCCTGACGCGACTGCTCGAGCAGCTCGGGCAGGCTGACCACCAGCACCAGGCCGTTGATCGCCGGCTTGCGCCGCTGCTTGCGCAGGGTCTTGAGAAAGTCGGCGAACTCGCTCGCCGGGCGATCCTCGACCAGGTAGCGGCCGGCGGTATCGATCATCACCGCCTCGCGGCTGAAGTACCAGTCGCAGTGCTGGGTCCCGCTCACCGCGGAGAGATTGCTGCCTCCGGCCATGGTCGCCGAGAGCGATGAGCGGGTCAGCAGCGAGGTCTTGCCCGATGCCGACATGCCCACCACCAGATACCACGGCAGCTCGTAGAGCGACGCCTTGCCGCCATCCACCGAGCGTGCCGCCCGCTGCATCGCCATGGCGTGCTTGAGCCGCTCGCTCAGCACCTGATAGTCGCCAGGCTCACTCTCGGCGGCCTCGCGGTGCACCTCGAGCTCGACCAGGTTCTCGATATTGCGCTCGGCGCGGATGCGATGGTACTGGCGCATCACCACGACCAGCAGCCACAGCGCAGTGACCAGCGCCATGGCGATGAAGATGAGCTCGCGCTCCTGAGTCACCAGCGGCAGCAGCAGCACGCACAGCGCCAGCCCCACCAGCCAGAGCACGATCGAGAGCGGCCAGAAACCTTTGAGCGAGCGCAGGAATCGAAGAAAACGCATGGTCACCTCGCCCCTCAGCCCTGGCCGTCGAACAGCTGACGGATCTGCTCGATCAGCGCATCGGTCTCGCTGCCCAGCCACCAGCGCAGGCCGCCATAGACCAGCAGGCAGACCACCACGATGATCAGCAGGTAGACCCACAGCGGGATCTCGTAGCGCAGCAGCTGGCCGACCTGATCCGGCAGCTTCCAGCTCTCGCGGCCGTCGATCTCACGCTTACGGTAGCGCGCGATGTCCTGCCCCAGGGTATTGGCGATATAGCGCAGCTGGTCGCGGTTCTCGAGGCTGTACTTGCCCTCGAACCCCAGCGCCAGGCAGAGATGATAGACCTCGAGCACGTCCAGATTGCCGCGCACGTCACCGCGCAGGCTGTCGAGCCGGTCGTAGAAGCCCTCCCCCGCCAGGTGAACACCGAAGTAGCGGTACTGGAACGGATGCAGCTCGACATGCTCGCGGATGTTGCCCACGCCCCCCTTGAGCACGCTCTCGTCGAGGAAGGCGCACAGCGCGTACTGCGCGTCCTTGACCGCCTCGGCGCTGTAGTTCTCGGCCCGCGCCTTCTCCTCGAACTCGCGCAGCCACTGGTCCACCCGCTCGAGGAAGCGTTCGACGCTCTCTGCCTGCTGGCCACGACGCACCATCAAGACCATGGAGATGAAATCGCGCGACAGCGTTTTGAGCGTGCGCGGCTCGGCGATATCGGAAGGGTGAGCAAGGGCTTCGGTCATTTCATCACCGCCATCAATTCGATACTGAGGTTCTTGAATCCGCTGGGTACGTAGAAGGCGATCGCCTGGGCTTCCATCATTCGCTCATACACCGCACCGTGGGGCTCGAGGGCGAAGTAGTGGTTGTCCAGACGCACCGGAATGGCACTGGGCAGGCGCGCGGCATGGGTCAGGGTGCCACCGGGCATGGCGGTATTGACCACCACCTCGATGTCTTCCGGCGAGCCCACCTTGAACGCCCGCGGCACCAGCTCGAGGATCTGGGAACCGGGCATGTCGGCGTGAACGCAGATGTAGAAGTCCGCCTCCTTGAGGCGCGCATCGTTGAGCCGCCCGACATAGTAGGAGGGGCGCGTCTGCTCGAGCGGAATCGGGATGTACTGGTTGGGCA
The DNA here is from genome assembly GCF_003206675.1 of Salinicola sp. RZ23. Classification (NCBI taxonomy): domain Bacteria; kingdom Pseudomonadati; phylum Pseudomonadota; class Gammaproteobacteria; order Oceanospirillales; family Halomonadaceae; genus Salinicola; species Salinicola sp. RZ23. The sequence continues at coordinate 266,891 of NZ_PZJK01000009.1, read as the reverse complement.
CCACGATCTCGAGCAGTTCGCGTACCACCTTCTCCAGGCCCAGCAGCGCCGGCGCCGGATCGCGGTGGTCGTACTCGGGGATATCGGCCAGGCGGTGCGACATCGAGAAGGTCATCAGGCCGGCCGCCAGCTCGGCGAGGAAGCGGTAGAGCGTCTCCGGGTGCAGACGCGGATGGTTGAGCATGTGCGCCAGCTGCGGATAGGCGCGATTGATGGTGTAGAGAAGCCAGAACAGGGTGACATCGCTGGAGCCGAACTCGGCGACCTGATCCGCGCGCTCCCGCCGACGTCCGGAGAGCGCCTCACTGCGCGCCTGCAGCATGCCGATCAGCCGGTTGGCGATCTCCAGCGGCAGCGACACCGCATCGAGATGCAGCGCCGGCGGCATGAACTGCTCAATGTCGAGGCTGAAGCCACCGGCGGCATTGCGCTTGAGCAGCGCGATCGGGCAGTGGGTGAAGCCATCCAGACTGTCACCCTCCATCAGCAGGGTGGCATTGAGTTCGAGCGTGCCCAGCTCGTTCTCCAGCGAGCCCTCGTTCAGGTCGGGCAGGGTCTCGAAGCGCTGCACGAAACGGCGTCCGCCGTGACGCGTCGCGTCCTGGTCGAGATAGCTCGGCGACCACGGTTCCAGCGTGCGCAGGGCAGCATAGATCTTCACCTCGCCGTTGCGAGCGAGCTCGTCGAGACTACGCCCCGGCGGCAGCGGATCGTGCTGCGGCGCGTCGAACAGGGTGCCGTCCGGGAACACCAGCTTGAGCCGGGTGAGCCGCAGCATCCCCTGATCGAGCGCCCCGCCGTCGACCTCCAGCGCCTGCACGCCCCACTGAAAGGGGTGCTGGCTGTGCCGTGACTCGGCCAACTGGCGCTGATGGAACTCATCCTGATATTGAAAGTGCTGGGGCAGGAGGAACATACCCTCCGACCACATGATGCGATTGTGTTTACTCACGTCCCTGTCCCGAACCCTGGTTGCTGTCGTCTTCACGGCACCGCGGTGTAGCGCTGGTACCGCAGGTCTCAGTCGCCAAGCAGATCGTGACCGCGATCGACCTCGATGCGGTCGTCGACCAGATGCAGGCGGACTCCCTCGGAGGCGCTCAAGAGGCCATCGTTGCGCAGCTCGTTGGCGTCGAAGATCACGTGCCAGTCGTCACTGACGGTGTTGCGGAAGAATGCCGCCACGCCGACGAACTGAGCGCTGGGGTCCAGCGCAGCGGTGTCGACTTTCCGTGTTCCGGGGAGCAGCGTCAGCTCACGCTGCGACACCAGGCTGTTGCCCAGCACGCCGCGGGGATTGGCCCACAGCTGACGCGGCGAGGCGGTGGCGAACGGCGCACGTTCGGTCAGCTGATAGATGCGCACGACCACGGAAAGCGGCTCGCCATCGACGTCGGGGTTGAGCGCGCTGTCGCTGTCGATGGTGACGCGCACGCGCTCGCTGTTGCCGAACAGATCGCCGGCCCAGGTATCGTCGAAGCGCTTGCCGACCCGATCGGCCACGCCGCACCCCGCCAGCAGCACCACTAGCCATCCCATCAGGAGAAACGCGCTCACGTGGCGCAGCGTTACCCTCATCGACTTCTCGCTCCCCGCTTCTTTTTAGGTAATCCCCGACGCGTTCGATGCCCCCGGGGCCGGATTCAAACCTGCATAACGGACGCTGGGCCACGTTCGACAAGCACAGGTAAACGTTGGCCAGCCACACCCGTAAACGCACTACGCCGATTGCCGGCGCAGAACTAAGGAAACTTAGACTTCTATCAGACAGTGACCACCTTAACAGATTTAGTCGCTATAATAGGGCACAAGTTTAACAAACGCTTACCCATTAACATTAATTTACACAAAGGCCGATCAAGACACATGCGAACATCGAAGCTGAAACGTCTCTCGGTTGTCGGATGTCTGGCGCTGAGTGCCTGCGCCAGCGGTCCGCAGACACCGGTCGATTATGTCAAAGTGACCGAACGGTTCACCGGCACCCTGCCCTGCCAGGACTGCCGCGGCGTCGACACCGACCTGATCCTCAAGCGCGATCCGATCACCGGCGCCCCGGCCGGCTTCTATCTGCACGAGATCCGGATCGATGCGCCAGGCGGTGAGCGGGTCAACACCGCTTGGGGAAAATGGGCGCTACATCGCGACGTTAACGACTTTCAACGCCAGCTCTACGCGCTCCAGCCGGAGGTCGGCCAGACGCGGATCTTCCAGCCGGTGGACGGCTCGGCACTGGAACCGCTGGACGCTCAGGGTGAGCCGGTGCGCGACAGCGAAGGCGAACCGGCGCGTCTGGAACGGCAGACACCGGACCTGACACTGGCCAATAGCGCCGCTGACGATTAGGTCTCAGAACGTGCTACAGTGCAACGATAAGTTTGATTACATCACGTTGTAAGAGATCTCTTACAAGATGAATGGCGGGTCACGCTAATAGACCGTCAGTACATTCCGATACACGCATATAGCGTTTTCTGGCATCCTCACGAATTGACGAATGCCGGGCGCCGAGTGCAATAACGAATGTGCCTGACCGACGTGATAATGGATGACGCCGGGGTACTCCCGAGCAACGCTCGAGCCGATCCAGGAATCGATCATGACGCAGTCTTTCGATGTCGATAGTTTCATCCGCTCGCGCAAGCAGACGCGGGCGGTTTCCGATCTGCTCAAGGCGCAGGCAGCGGACTATCTGGCCACGCTCTCCCCGCTGGTTCGCCCGCAGCCGCTGTTCGGCGAGTACCTGCAGGGCGCACCGCGCGGCAGCGGTCGCGAGACCCAGCATCACTTCAAGGAATTCCGCACGCTGTTCGACAAGCACGCCGGCGCGCGGCCGTTCAATCTGATGAACGAGCTCGAAGTGCCGCTCAATATCATCAACTCGACCCCGGAGCTCTACCCGCTCGAGTATGAGCACACCCTGGACAACGGCACGCGGGTGCGCGTGACCAGCCCCACCCGCTGGGTGGTGGGCTACAGCTCGTTCGAGCTCAGCCGCTTCCGTCAGGTGGTCGGCGACCCCAATCGCAGCGGCTCCGAGCTGCACCGCTTCGTGGTGCACTACCTGATGCTGTTCCATTGCTTCAGCCGCGCCGGCGGCCTGGGACGGCTGTTCAAGGGGCTGCGCTTTCCGGTGGGTTTCCAGTGCCTGGACGACTTCGGTGACCTGCCCTTCTGCGTCATCAGCTCGCCGGTGTCGTCGACGCTGCCGAGCGACCCGGTGATTCGTCACAGCACCGAGATCTCGGGCAGCCGCAGCTTCGAGGAGCTGATTTCCGACGCCGAGATCGAAGCGATGCGTGACGGCCTGCGGGAGCAGCTCAGCGAGGCGTTGGCGGCCGCCAGCGCGGGGTGATCGGCGCCGCCGCCGATCTCGCCACCAAGACATCGCCATCAAGACATTCGTCACCCGGACACTCGACATCTCAACAAGAGGACGACCTCATGGCCAAGAACGAAAGTACCCAGCACAAGCTCTCGCGTGTCAGAGCGCCCCGTGTACATCTCACCTACGACGTCGAGATCGGCGACAGCATCGAGAAGAAGGAGCTGCCGTTCGTGGTCGGGGTGATGGGCGACTACACCGGCAACCCGCTCGAGCCGCTGCCGCGGCTGAAGGATCGCAAGTTCGTCAATATCGACCGCGACAACTTCGACAGCGTGATGAAGGGCGTCAAGCCGCGCCTGAGCTACCGCGTCGACAACACCCTGGCCAACGACGGCTCGCAGCTGCCGGTCGAGCTCAACTTCAAGCGCATGGAAGATTTCGAGCCCCAGGAAGTGGTGCGTCAGGTGGAGCCGCTGCGCAAGCTGCTCGACGTGCGTAACAAGCTCGCTGATCTGCGCAACAAGATGGGCGGCAACGACAAGCTCGAAGAGCTGTTGATGGACGTGCTGCAGAATACCGAGAAGCTCAAGGCGCTGGGCGAAGAGCTCGGCCGCGAAGCCGCTGCCAAACCGCAGGACGAAAAGGAATAACAGGAGTCACTCATGGCCGAGAATCAGACCGACAACCAGCCCCAGAGCGAAACCCAGGAGGTCTTCGCCCCGGAGACTTCGCTGCTCGACAGCATCATCTCCGAGAGCCGCGTGGCGCGTTCGGAAACCGAGCGCACCCGCACCCGTGACCTGATCGACGAGCTGGTGCATCAGGTGCTCGAGGGTGAGGTCACCCCGAGCAAGGATCTGATCGCGGTGCTGGATTCGCGCATCGCCGAGATCGACTCGCTGCTCTCCGACCAGCTCAACGAGATCATGCACGCCAGCGAGTTCCAGCAGCTCGAAGCCTCCTGGCGCGGGCTGAAGTACCTGACCGACCAGTCAGAGACCAGCACCAACATGAAGATCCACATGTTGAATGCGTCGAAGAAGGACCTGGTCAAGGATCTCAAGTCGGCGTCCGAGTTCGACCAGAGCGCGCTGTTCAAGAAGATCTACGAGGAGGAGTACGGCACCTTCGGTGGCGCCCCCTACGGCATGCTGATCGGTGACTACGAGTTCGGCCGCCACCCGCAGGACATGTACCTGCTGGAGCAGGTCTCGCACGTCGCCGCCGCCGCCCACGCCCCGTTCATCTCTTCGGCCTCGCCGGAGCTGTTCGGCTGGGACTCCTTCACCGACATGACCGGCCCGCGGGATCTCTCCAAGATCTTCGACACCGTCGAGTATGCTAAGTGGAAGTCTTTCCGCAACTCGGAAGATGCCCGCTACGTCGGCCTCACCCTGCCCCACGTGCTGGGTCGCCTGCCCTACGGTGAAGAGACCACCCCGGTGGAGGAGTTCAACTTCACCGAGAGCGTCGACGGCCGCGACCACAACAAGTACCTGTGGATGAACGCCGCCTACACCATGGGCGCGCGCGTCACCGACGCCTTCTCCCAGTACGGCTGGTGCGTGGCGATCCGCGGGGTCGAAGGTGGCGGCCTGGTCGAGGACCTGCCGACCCACACCTTCCAGACCGACGACGGTGAGGTGGCGCTGAAGTGCCCCACCGAGATCTCGATCACCGATCGCCGCGAGAAGGAGCTCTCCGACCTCGGCTTCATTCCACTGGTGCACTGCAAGGGCACCGACTACGCCGCCTTCTTCGGCACCCAGTCGGCCCAGCTGCCCAAGCAGTACAACACCGACGTCGCCAACGCCAATGCGCGCCTGTCGTCGCAGCTGCAGTACATCTTCGCCACCTCGCGTATCGCCCACTTCATGAAGGCGATCATGCGCGACAAGGTGGGCAGCTTCGCTTCGCGCCAGAACGTCGAGGATTACCTCAACGAGTGGCTGTCGCAGTACGTGCTGCTGGACGACAACGCCGGTCAGGAAGCCAAGGCCAAGTACCCGCTGCGTGAAGCCCGGGTCGAGGTCGCCGAGGTGCCGGGCAAGCCGGGCGCCTACAAGGCGGTCACCTTCCTGCGTCCGCACTACCAGCTCGACGAGCTGACTGCGTCGCTGCGCCTGGTCTCCGAACTGCCGCAATCGACCCGCGGCTCCTGAGCCCGATGGGGGCGGCTCGCCGCCTCCAGGTGCGCGCCAGTCGCGTCGCCGCTCCGGCGGCGACGCGCCGTGCGGCGTCTCCATGGCGTCAGCCACGGGTAACGATGCCCCGCGGCATCTGCCGCTGTCAGCCCCCACGCCACTCAACAACGTCAGGGAGCGTTTCCGCATGAGCGACACGTTGCAGATGGTCCCGACGCTGCTCGATCGTCTACTCGACGACGAGCCGCAGCACACCACCGAAGCGCAACCCGGCCATCGCTGCTCGGTGAGCGCCTACAAGGCCTCGGTGGTACGTGATCTGGAGCTGCTGGTGAATACCCGGCGCGAGCTGATCGCCGGCGAGCTGGATGCCTGGCCGGGGCTGCAGGGCACGCTGCTCGATTACGGCCTGCCCGACTTCATCAGCCGCGGCGTGCGCAGCACCGAGGACCGGCGCCTGATCCAGCGCCAACTGGAGCGCACCATCGAGCACGGCGACAAGCGTTTCAGCAGCGTCCGCGTGCAGCTGCTCAACCAGGACACCCATGACCGCATCCTGCAGTTCCGCATCGAAGCCGTGCTGTCGCTGAGCGAAGCCAGCCAGCGCGTCGCCTTCGATGCCGTATTGCAAGTCAATACCCGCCAATACAAGGTGCAGAACCTGATCTAATGCTCGACGACCTGCTGCCCTACTACGAGAAGGAACTCTCGCACCTGCGTTTTCTGGGGCAAGAGTTCGCCACGCGTTATCCCAAGATCGCCTCCCGCCTGCTGCTGGAGGGGGACTACTGCGAAGACCCCCATGCGGAGCGCATGATCGAGTCGTTCGCGTTCTTGAGCGCACGAGTACACAAGAAGCTCGACGACGACTTCCCCGAGATCGTCGAGGCGTTTCTCGACGTGCTCTATCCCCATTACCTGCGGCCGACACCGTCGCTGTCGATCGTCGAGTTCGACCCCGGCCCTCAGACCTCACTCACCGGACGCTACCACCTGCCACGGCATACCGCCCTGCACTCGCGACCGGTGGAGGACGCCTTCTGCCGCTTCCGTACCTGCTACCCGGTCGACGTCTGGCCCGTGGCACTGAGCGCGGCGGAGCTGACCCGGCTGGAGCGCTCCTCGTTCAACGCTCACGGCAACGACCATGTGGCCAAGCTGAGCCTGAGCCTGGAGACCCTGGGCAATACCGACTTCGGCAAGCTCGGCCTCGACCGCCTGCGGCTGTTCCTGGATGGCGAAGGCAGCCTGATGCATCCGCTCTACGAGATGCTGTTCAACAACGTCGCCCGGATCTCGGTGAGCTTCGTCGAGGGCGGCCAGACCCGCGAGATCGGTCTGCCCGCGGACGCCATCACGCCGGTCGGCTTCGGCCCGGACGAGGGGCTGATCGACTACTCCGAGCGCTCCTTCATCGGCTACCGCCTGCTGCACGAGTACTTCACCTTCCCCGAGAAGTTCCTGTTCTTCGATCTCTCGGGGTTGGCGCGGCCGCTGGCCGACAAGCCGGTGACGCGGGTCCAGATCCACTTTCTGTTCCGCGACTACGACCAGCAAGAGCGCCTGGCGCGCCTGGCCCAGACCCTGGGGCGGCACAACTTCCGCCTCGGCTGCACCCCGGTGGTCAACCTGTTCTCGCAGCAGGCCGAGCCGATCAAGCTGACCCACACCCGCCACGAATATCCGGTGGTGCCGGACGTGCGCCACTCGCGCTCCACCGAGATCGTCTCGATCGACGAAGTGACCCGGGTCATCCGCACCGCGACCCGCGACGAAGTGGCGCCCTGCCTGCCCTTCTTCGAACCCCGCGACAGCGAGAAGCAGGCGCGCCAGAGCTACTGGATCGCCCGCCGGGTGGGCGCAGAGAACGCCCGCGATCCGGGCACCGAGATGCGCCTGCGGGTGGTCGACCGCGAGCTGGAGCTGCTCGACGGCAGCAGCGACACCCTGAGCCTCAAGCTCACCTGCAGCAATCGCGATCTGCCCCAGCTGATGACCTTCGGCCACCCGCAGGGCGACTTCACCCTCGAGCGCGAGCAGGTGGTGCAGCAGATCCGCTGCCTGCGCAAGCCGACCTCGCCGGTGCGCCCGCCCATGGGCAAGGGGGTGATCTGGCGGCTGATCTCGCATCTCTCGCTCAACCACCTGTCGCTGGTCAGCGATGGCCGCGAGGCGCTGATGGAGCTGCTGTCGCTCTACAACTACCGTCAGGCTTCGGCGATCCGCAAGCAGATCAACGGCATCACCGCGATCGACAGCGAGCCAGTGATGACGCGCATCGGCCATCCGCGCCCCGCCTTCGTGCGTGGTACCGGCATCACCCTGGAGCTGGACGAGAGCCAGTTCACCGGTAGCGGTATCTATCTGTTCGGCAGAGTGCTGGATCACTTCTTCGGTCAGTACTGCAGCCTCAACAGCTTCACCCAACTCACGCTGCGCTCACGCCAGCGCGAACAGCGAGTCGTCCAATGGCCGCCGAGAACCGGTACTCAGCCCCTGGTCTGATCGACCAGGCGCGTGCGGAGCCCTGGCGTTTCGGGTTCTTCCAACTCGTGCGTCTGCTGCGCCTGCACTACAGCCGCACCGGGCGTATCGACCCCGAGAACCGGCCGCACCAGGACCCGCTGCGCTTCCGCTCGCTGCTCTCGCTCAACTTTCCGCCCAGCGAGATCAGCGATCTGTCGTTCGAGAACCCCAAGCTGCGCTCGGCCAGCGACGAGCCGCTGAGCGAGATCCAGATCACCTTCATGGGGCTGGTCGGCCCCTCCGGCGTGCTGCCCCGGCCGTACACGGAGCTGTTGATCAATCGTCACATGGAGAAGCGCGACGACGCCGCCCACGCCTTCATGGACTTCTTCTCGCACCGCATGACGGCGCTGTTCTACGAGGCGTGGCAGAAGTACCGCTTCCATATCGAGTACGAGCGCAAGGGCAGCGCCGATTTCGAGAACTGGATTCTGCACCTGGTCGGCTTCACCCCGACCACCCAGACGCAGGTGCTCGACCGCCCCGAGCAACCGGGCACCCTGCGCCGCGAGCTGTTCAGCTGGTTCTCCGGCCTGTGGAGCCAGCGCCCGCGCAATGTCGGCAACCTGCAGTCGATTCTGGCCTACACCTTCGGCCAGCCTTGCCAGGTGGTCCCCTTCAGCGGACGCTGGATACGCCTCGACCCCGATCAGTACACCCGCCTGGGCCAGGCCAATGCGCGCCTCGGCCAGAGTGCGGTGGCCGGTACTCGGGTGCGCGACTACCAGTCCACCTTTCGCGTGCGCTTCGGCCCCCTCGACCTGGCGGCCTATCGCGCGCTGCTGCCGGGTACCGAGCGTCACCGCCAGCTGGTCAAGCTGCTGCGCTTCTATGCCGGCATCGAACTCGACTTCGAGATCGAGCTGATCCTCGACAAGCGCGAGATACCGCCGCCCCAGCTGGGCCAGGGCGGCGCCCTGGCGCTGGGCAGGCTGGGCTGGCTCAAGCCGCAGGAGCGGCCAGCCAGCGCACATGGACATGCACTCTTCGCAATCACCTACGATGGAGCCACGGCGTGAGTCTCAAATCCCTCTTCGACAAGCTCAACGATCCCTGCCGCGAGGCCACCGAAGGCGCCGCGGCGCTGTGCCTGGCGGAGCGCCAGTACGACGTGGACATCGAACACCTGCTGCTGAAGCTGCTCGACAGCGACGACAACGACGTGCTGCGCATCGCACGCCACTACGACGTCGCCCTCGACCGCCTGGCCAGCCAGCTCGAGGAAACGGTCGCCACCTTCAAGACCGGCAACACGCGCACTCCGGCGCTGTCGCCGCGAATCACCCGCCTGATCGAGCGCGCCTGGGTGATCGCCTCGATCGACCATGGCGAGGCCCAGATCCGCAGCGGCCACCTGCTGCTGGCGCTGCTCAAGGATGACGAGCTGCGGCGGGTGATCGTCGACGGCGCCCGCGAACTCGAGCGCATCCAGGTCGATGACCTGCAGGCGCACCTGAGCGACCTGATCGGCGGCAGCAACGAAGACCAGCACGTGCGCGAACTCGGCGAGCCGAGCACCGCCACCGGCACTGCGGCCAATGCCGCCGGCGGCGAAGGTGACAAGCGCGGCAAGTCCAAGACCCCGGCCCTCGACCAGTACACCATCGACCTGACCGGCAACGCCCGCGCCGGGCGTATCGACCCGGTACTGGGGCGCGAGGAGGAGGTTCGCCAGATGGTCGACATCCTCACCCGGCGGCGCCAGAACAACCCGATCCTCACCGGCGAGGCCGGGGTGGGCAAGACCGCGGTGGTCGAAGGACTGGCCCTGCGCATCGTCAACGGCGACGTGCCGCCGCCGCTCAAGCAGGTCGAGCTACGTACCCTCGACCTGGGCCTCCTGCAGGCCGGCGCCGGGGTCAAGGGAGAGTTCGAGAACCGGCTCAAGAACGTGATCGAGGAGACCAAGCGCAGTCTGCACCCGATCATCCTGTTCATCGACGAGGCCCACACCCTGATCGGCAGCGGTGGCCAGGCCGGCCAGGGCGACGCCGCCAACCTGCTCAAGCCGGCCCTGGCCCGCGGCGAGCTGCGCACCATCGCCGCCACCACCTGGGCCGAGTACAAGAAGTATTTCGAGAAGGATGCCGCCCTGGCGCGACGCTTCCAGGTGGTCAAGATCGAGGAGCCAGCCGAGCCGGTGGCGATCGCCATGCTGCGCGGGCTCAATCAGCGCATGCAGGACCACCACAAGGTCAGCATTCTCGATGACGCCATCGTCCAGGCGGTGCGCCTCTCTCACCGCTACATCACCGGGCGCCAGCTGCCGGACAAGGCGGTCAGCGTACTCGACACCGCCTGCGCCCGGGTCGCGCTGGCGCAATCCTCGCAGCCGGCAGCGCTGGAGGATGCCCACCGCCGGGTCGACAACCTGGAGAGCGAGATCGCGATCCTCGAGCGCGAGCAGCGTGAAGGCAGCGACCATGCCGAGACGCTCGCCGCCCTGCAGGAGCGCCTGGAAACCACCCGCGCCGAGATTGCCGACCTCGACGCGCGCTGGTCGCGGGAGCAGGAGATCGTGACCCGGCTCAAAGCGCTGGAAACCGAGCGCGGCGCCGTCGAGGCGGGTGAGCAGACCGGCGATGCCGATGCCCTGAGCCGCCAGATCGGCGACACCCGCCGCGAGCTGGCCGAGATCCAGGGCGAGCACGCGCTGGTGCATGGCCATGTCGACGGTAACGTGATCGGCGAAGTGATCTCCAACTGGACCGGCATTCCGCTGGGCAAGATGCTGCGCGACGAGATCACCACCGTACGCGAGCTGCCTCAACTCCTCGGCGAGCGCGTCCTGGGCCAGGACCATGCCCTGGCCGAGATCGGCAAGCGCATTGCCATCTCGCGGGCACGGATGGAGGACCCCAACAAGCCGATCGGGGTCTTCCTGCTGCTCGGCCCCAGCGGTGTGGGCAAGACCGAGACCGCACTGTCGCTGGCCGACGTGCTCTATGGCGGCGAGCGCAACGTCATCACCATCAACATGTCCGAGTACCAGGAAGCGCACACCGTCTCCAGCCTCAAGGGCTCGCCGCCGGGCTACGTCGGTTACGGCGAGGGCGGCGTGCTGACCGAGGCAGTACGGCGCAAGCCCTACAGCGTGGTGCTGCTGGACGAGGTGGAGAAGGCCCACCCGGACGTACTGGAGCTGTTCTTCCAGGTGTTCGACAAGGGGGTGCTCGACGACGGCGAGGGTCGCGAGATCAACTTCCGCAACACCGTGATCCTGCTCACCTCCAACGTCGGCACCGACGACATCATGCGCCAGTGCCTCGGTGCCGATGAGCTGCCGGCCCCGGATGCGATCGTCGAGAGCCTGCGCGATCAGCTCAACGCGGTGTTCAAGCCGGCCTTCCTCGGGCGTCTCAACATCATCCCCTACTACCCAGTGCAGAAAGAGATCCTCAACAACATCGTGCGGCTCAAGCTCGACCGCATCAAACGGCGCTTCGAGTACAACCACCGTGCCCGTTTCGACTACGATCCGGCAATCATCGACGCCGTCGCCGCGCGCTGCACCGACAGCGACAGCGGCGCGCGCAACATCGACAACATCCTCTCCGGCAGCCTGATGCCGACCATCGCCGCCCAGGTGCTCGACCGCATGGCCGCAGGCGAGCCGATCGAGCGGCTCGAGGTCAGCCTCGATGATCAGGGCGAGTTCGCCTACGACCTGAGCTGAGCGCCACCGCCGCCCGGAAGGCCATGCACTTCCGGGCAGCGGCCCTCACCGCTGCCGCCCTCTTCTTACCCAGCGTGGCGAACGCAACCGGTAGGGAATCCCGCCAAAGAGGGTTTGCTGCCGCCGCGCCAGGCGCTAGGCTCTGTCACGCCCATCCCCGCCAGCCGCACTGCAGAGCCCGAGAGGAGAACGCGATGTCCGACGATGTCGGCCCAAGACTGCGCAGCCTGCGCAACCTGCGCGGTATTTCCCAGCGCGAGCTGGCCAAGCGCTGCGGCGTCACCCACTCCAGCCTGTCGCTGATCGAACAGGGCAAGGTCAGCCCCTCGGTGAGTTCCTTGAAGAAGATTCTCGACGCCATCCCGATCAGCGTCGGCGACTTCTTCACCTTCGAGCTGGAGAGCCGCAATCAGGTCTTCTACAGCGTCGATGAACTGCCCAACGTCGCCACCAATGCGGTGATCTATCGCCTGGTCGGCGCCAACCGCGAAAACCGCGCGCTCTCCTTCATGATCGAGACCTATCCGCCCGGTGCCGATACCGGACGCGAGATGATCGCCCACCGCGGCGAAGAGGCCGGCGTGGTACTGGAGGGGCGGATCGAGATCACCATCGGCGCCCAGGTGCGCGAACTCTGCCCCGGCGAGGCCTACTACTTCGATACCCACGTGCCCCACCGCTTTCGCAACACCGGTGACGAGCCCTGTCGGCTGGTGAGTTGCTGTACCCCTGCGAGCCAGTTCTAGCCCAGAACGCCGAGCCACGAGCCCGACCAAAGTCGTATTCGGCAAAACCTAACGCCCCCGTCCGCATTGCCAGATTCTCGTCGCCGGCGGGACGCGACATGCTGAACCCACTCACTCCTCTCGTGCGTGGACCCACTCATGTCGACAACCCCGCTGGCCCAATGGCTCGATCGCCGCGAACAGTGCCGGGATCGCCTCGATAGCGCCCTGGTCGCCCGCCTCGCGGCCACCCTCGGCCAACCCTGCCCCGCAGACCAGGCCCCACTGCCGCCGCTCTGGCACTGGGCGTTCTTTCAACTGCCGACACCGCCGGAGGGCATCGGCGACGATGGCCACCCGACCCGTGGCGGATTCCTGCCGCCGGCGGAGGGCCGCCAGCGCATGTGGGCCGGCGGCGAGTTCGAGTTCCTCACCCCACTGCGCGTGGCGTGCGACGCCGAGCGCCACTCGCGGGTGGCATCGATCGAGGAGAAGCCCGGGCGCAGCGGCTCGCTGCTGTTCGTCGCCGTCGAGCACGAATACCACCAGGCGGGCAGCGTGTCGCTCCGCGAGACCCAGCGGATCGTCTATCGCCAGCCCAGCGCCCCCAAGCTGGCGCTGGACGAACCGATGCCGCCGGCGGACTGGTCACAGACCGTTCAGCCCGATCCGGTACTGCTGTTCCGCTACTCCGCGGCCACCTTCAACGGCCACCGCATCCACTATGACTGGCCCTACGCCACCGCCACCGAGGGCTATCCCGGCCTGGTGGTGCACGGCCCGCTGATCGCCACCCTGCTGCTGCACGCCTTCAGCCAGGCCAACCCCGAGGCGAGACCGCGCCGCCTGCGCTATCGCGGCCTGCGCCCGCTGTTCGCCGATCGCCCCTTCGAGGTCGGCGGCCGGCTCGTCGGCCCCGGCCAGGCCGAGCTGACCGCCGGCAACGCCGACGGCCCGGCCCAGCGCGCCATGCTCGAATTCGATACCCCTGCCGACCCGGAGGCCCCGCGCACATGATCGCTCCCATCGACCACGACGCCCTGGAAGCCATTCGCGACGGCGTGCGCAGCCTGTGCAAACCCTATGGTGGCGACTACTGGCGCGCCATCGACGCGAGCCAGGGATTCCCCGAGCAGTTCGTCGACGAGCTGACCCGCGCCGGCTGGCTCGCCGCCATGATCCCCGAGGCCTACGGCGGCTCCGGCCTGGGCCTGGCGGAGGCCAGCGTGATTCTGGAAGAGGTCAATCGCTGCGGCGGCAATGCCGGCTTCGTGCACGGCCAGATGTACAACATGGCGACCCTGCTCAAGCACGGCAGCGAGGCGCAGAAAGCGGCGATTCTGCCGCGCCTGGCCAGCGGCGAGCTGCGCCTGCAGTCGATGGGCGTCACCGAACCGAGCACCGGCACCGATACCACCAAGATCAAGACCACCGCGGTCAAACGCGGTGACCGCTACGTGGTCAACGGCCAGAAGGTGTGGATCTCGCGGGTCCAGCACTCCGATCTGATGATTCTGCTGGCGCGTACCACGCCGCTCGCCGAGGTCCAGCGCAAGGCCGACGGCATGTCGATCTTCCTGGTCGACCTGCACCAGGCGATCGGTCAGGGCATGCGCGTGCAACCCATCGACAACATGGTGGGCCACGAGACCAACGAGCTGTTCTTCGACGATCTCGAACTGCCCGTCGATACCCTGATCGGCGAGGAGGGCAAGGGCTTTCGCTATATTCTCGACGGGCTCAACGCCGAGCGCACCCTGATCGCCGCGGAGTGCATCGGCGATGGCCGCTGGTTCATCGACAAGGCCAGCCGCTATGCCGGCGAGCGGGTCGTGTTCGACCGCCCCATCGGCCAGAACCAGGGGGTGCAGTTCCCCATCGCCGAGGCCCACATCGAGGTCGAGGCCGCCGATCTGATGCGCTGGCAGGCGTGCCAGGCGTTCGATGCCGGTCTGCCCGCCGGCGCCAGCGCCAACATGGCCAAGTACCTGGCAGCCAAGGCGTCGTGGGAGGCGGCCAACGTCTGCCTGCAGACCCATGGCGGCTTCGGCTTCGCCACCGAGTACGACATCGAGCGCAAGTTCCGCGAGACCCGGCTCTATCAGGTCGCGCCGATCTCCACCAATCTGATTCTCTCCTACGTCGCCGAGCACCTGCTGGGACTGCCGCGCTCGTTCTGAATCCGCGATCCGCCATCGGAGACCGCCATGACCCAAACCCTGCGCCCACTCGACGGCATCACCGTGCTGAGCCTGGAGCACGCCATCGCCGCGCCCTTCTGCACCCGCCAGCTCGCAGACCAGGGCGCCCGGGTGATCAAGATCGAACGCCCCGCCGTGGGCGACTTCGCCCGCGGCTACGACACCCGTGTCGCCGGGCTTTCGTCGCACTTCGTGTGGACCAACCGTGCCAAGGAGAGCCTGACCCTCGATCTCAAGCACACCGAGGCGCAGCCGATTCTCGACGCCATGCTGGCCGAGGCCGACGTGCTGGTACAGAACCTGGCCCCGGGCGCGGCGGCGCGCATGGGGCTCGACTTCGACACCCTGCATGCGCGCTATCCGAGGCTGATCGTGTGCGATATCTCCGGCTACGGCGAAGGTGGCCCCTACGCCAGCAAGAAGGCCTACGACCTGCTGATCCAGAGCGAGGCGGGCTTTCTCTCGGTGACCGGTGGGCCGGCGCCGGACGCCCTGGCCAAGGCGGGCTGCTCGGTGGCCGACATCGCCGCCGGCATGTACGCCTACACCAGTATTCTCAACGCCCTGCTGCTGCGCGGGCGCAGCGGCGAAGGCTCGCGGATCGAGGTCTCGATGCTCGAGAGCCTGGTCGAGTGGATGGGCTACCCGCTCTACTACGCCTATGACGGCGCGCCGCCGCCGCCCCGGGCCGGCGCTTCCCACTCGACCATCTACCCCTACGGCCCTTTCCCCGCCGGCGATGGCGGCACGGTGATGCTGGGACTGCAGAACGAGCGCGAGTGGCAGCTGTTCTGCGACCAGGTGCTGTGCCGCCCCGAGCTGGCCAAGGATGCGCGCTTCGACGCCAACGCCAAGCGCTCGCAGCACCGCGACGCCCTGCGCGCGATCATCGAAGCGGCGTTTGCCGAGCTGAGTGCGGCGCAGGTGATCGCGCGCCTCGATGCAGCCCAGATTGCCAATGCCCACGTCAACACCATGGCCGACGTCTGGCAGCACCCCCAGCTCGCCGCCCGTGATGCCTGGCGCGAGGTGGCAAGCCCCAGCGGCCCGCTCCCGGCACTGCTGCCACCGGGACGCAACAGCGCCTATACCGCGCGTATGGCGGCGGTTCCCGCCCTGGGCGAGCACACCGATGCCATTCTCGCCGGCCTCGGCTACGATGCCGAGATGCTGGCGACGCTGCGCGAACGCGGTACGATCTGAGTTCACGCCATGCCCCGAGGGTGTTTACAAATTCGACGAGCGAAGGCGAGACAAGGCGAAATCGGCCGAAAAGACGGAGTTTGCGTGGTGTAAATGAGTACTTTGAGGTCGATTTCAACGCCGTATCATCGAGCGCAGGCATTTTGTAGACACCCTCTGTGGTCTTGGTTCATTACCCTTGCCGGAGATACCGATGTCCTCTCGCCCCGATGCCGCCCCACGTTCCCGCCCCGGCCTGCGCTCGGCGCTGTTCGTGCCCGCCAACCGCCCGGAGCGCATTCCCAAGGCGCTGACGAGCGGCGCCGACACTGTGATCGTCGATCTCGAGGATGCCGTCGCCGGCAACGCCAAGGCCGCCGCGCGTCGCGCCCTGCTCGACGCGCTGGCGGCGCTGCCCGAGGCGCGCGTGTGGGTGCGCGTCAACGCCCCGGAGAGCGCCGACTTCGCCGCAGACCTGGATCTCTGTCGCGACCATTCCGGCATCGCCGGACTGGTGATCCCCAAGGCAGAGACCCCTGAGTCGCTCATCCGGGCGGCCAGCCTCGGACGGCCGCTGATGCCACTGATCGAGAGTGCGGCGGGCCTGGAGGCGCTCGCCGCCTTGAGCCGGGTGGATGGGGTCGAGCGACTCAGCTTCGGCGCCCTGGACCTGAGCGTCGACCTCGGCAGCGAGCCGGACACCGAGGGCGGCGAGATGCTGCTCGACCAGACCCGCTACCAGCTAGTGCTCCACTCCCGCCTGGCCGGGCTGGCGCCACCGCTGGAGACGGTGCTGCCGGCGTTTGGTGATCCGGAACGCGTCGAGCAGGTCGCCCGGCGCGCCGCAGGCATGGGCTTCGGCGGCATGCTGTGTATCCATCCGGCCCAGATCGCTCCGGTCCATCGCGGCCTGACGCCGTCGCCGGATACCCTCGACTGGGCGCGGCGGGTGATGGCGGCAGCGGCACAGGGTGACGACGCCGCCCAGGTCGACGGCGCGATGATCGACGCCCCAGTGATCGAACGCGCCCGACGTCTGCTGGCGCGCGCCGCCGAGCGCGGCTGACGGCTTCTGGCGGAATAGCGCCGCGGACCAGGGCGGCTCAAGAGGATCATGGCAGAGAGCGGCGAGAGATGGCGACGGCTGATCTACCCGTCAACGCCCTCTCGCCGCCAGTGACAGCGCGTTAACTTGTGTCAACAGGCAAATTTTTTCCCTCGCGACTTGGCGGAGCATCCCAAGGGCTGTCTTTTGGCGATGACGCCGCTTTTCATCCACCGTGTCGATGCGCCACTCGGCCATCGACACTCCAAACATCCACATAACCGATTGTTTTAATGTGATTTTCAATCCACGGGAAGAGAAATAGACACAAAAAACGCAGCACCATTTTCTACTTTTTAAACTTATTAAATCAAAAATAAACTTTCTAAACCGACCTCCGATTAACATTCTTTTCCACCAAAGATTGATATACGCAGATACAAATCACCCCGCATAATTCACGGGCATCGCCGTCGAGATGCCGAACCGGCTTCGACGCAACCGCGACACACAACAATCCAGGAGTGACAAGTGCCATGTCTCTGATCAATCGAAAAACACTGGCAGGCGCCATCGGTTTCGCTATTCTGCTGAGCGGTGCCACCGGCGCCCAGGCCCAGGACCCGATCGTGATCAAGTTCTCCCACGTGGTAGCCAACGACACGCCCAAGGGTGAAGGCGCCCAGATGCTGCAGAAGCTGGTCAAGGAGCGCCTGGGTGACAAGGTCAAGATCGAGGTCTACCCCAACTCCTCGCTCTACGACGATACCAAGGGTCTCAACGCGCTGCTCACCGGCGATGTCCAGCTGCTCGCTCCCTCCATGGCCAAGCTCGGCGAGTACAGCCCCAGCGTCCAGCTGATGGACCTGCCGTTCCTGTTCGACGACATGAATGCGGTCACCCGTTTCGAGCAAGGCCCCGGCGGCAAGCAGATTCTCGAGTCGATGCAGGACCACGACATTCTGGGTCTGGCCTACTGGCACAACGGCATGCGCCAGCTGACCGCCGACAAGCCGCTGATCGAACCGCGTGACGCCCGCGGCCTGAAGCTGCGCGTCGAGCCTTCCGACGTGCTCGCGGCCCAGATCAAGGAGCTCCACGCGATTCCGCGCAAGATGGCCTTCGGTGAGGTCTACCAGGGCATGCAGACCGGCGTCATCGACGGTCAGGGCGGCAATACCTGGTCGAACATCTACACCCAGAAGTGGAACGAAGTGCAGAGCGACATGACCGAGTCCAACAACGGCGTGCTCGACTACATGCTCATCACCAACGCCAAGTTCTGGAACGGCCTGCCCGACGACGTGCGCACCACCCTGAACGAGATCATCGCCGAAGTGACCACCTCGGTGAACGAGAAGGCCGACCAGCTCAACGAAGAGGCCAAGCAGAGCATCGCCAGCAGTGGCACCACCAAGATCCACGAGCTCACCCCGGAGCAGGTCAAGGCATGGCGCGACGCCATGGCGCCGGTGATCGACGAGTTCCGCGACGAGATCGGCAGCGACCTGATCGACGCGGCGCAGCAGTCCAACAACGCCAACTGAGCGCCCATTCCCCATGCTCATGCGCATCTGGAATTCACTCGAGGAGGGCCTGGTGGCCCTCCTGTTGGCGGTGATGACCCTGCTGACCTTCTTCTACGTGGTCGTCACCAATCTCTATAACGTCTTCTACGACCTCGGCGACGCCTATCCGGCGCTGGAGACGCCGGCCTTCGCCGTAGGCGACTGGCTGCTGGGCATCGGTCAGGAGATGACCTGGAGCCTGGCGATGACCACCACCATCTTCGCCTGGCTGATCTTCCTGGGCATCGCCTACGGCGTACGCGTCGGCGCGCACATTGGTGTCGATCTGCTGGTGCGCCTGCTGCCGGAGCGCTGGCAGCGCGCCTGCGGTGTGCTCAGCTGCCTGGTCTTCATGGCCTATGCGGGCCTGCTGATGGTATCGAGCGCCCAGTGGGTCGATTCGCTGCAGATCAGCGGCATCGGTGCCGAGGATCTCGGCATGTTCGGGCTCAAGGAGTGGCACGTGGCGCTGATCGAGCCCCTCGGCTTCGGCCTGATCATCGCGCGACTGATCGAAGTTCTGGTGCGTATCCTGCGCGGCCAGCAGTTGGGTCTGGAGCAGAGCAGCGAAGTCAGCGACGCGCTGGCGCTGGCTCAGGAATCCGATACGGACAGCGACACCCGGAGAACCACGCCGTGACCATCGCCTTTCTGTTCATCTCCCTGTTCGTCTTAATGTTCATCGGCGTGCCGATCGCGGTCTCCCTGGGGCTGTCGAGCGCGCTGACGATCCTGCTGTTCAGCCAGGACTCGCTGCAGTCGCTGGCGATCAAGCTGTTCGCCACCGCGGATCACTACACCCTGCTGGCGATCCCGTTCTTCCTGCTCTCCGGCGCCTTCATGACCAGTGGCGGCGTGGCCCGGCGACTGATCGATTTCGCCAACGCCACCGTCGGCCATTTACGCGGCGGCCTGCCGATCGCCTCGGTGCTGGCGTGCGTACTGTTCGCCGCCCTCTCCGGCTCCTCTCCCGCCACCGTGGCGGCGGTGGGCTCGATCGTGATCGCAGGCATGGTGCGCTCCGGTTATACCCGCAGCTTCGCCACCGGTATCGTCTGTAACGCCGGCACCCTGGGCATCCTGATCCCGCCGTCGATCGTCATGGTGGTCTATGCCGCCGCGACCTCGACCTCGGTGGGCAAGCTGTTCATGGCCGGCGTGGTGCCGGGGCTGCTGCTCGGCTTTCTGCTGATGCTGGCGATCTACGTCATCGCGCGGATCAAGAAGATGCCGGCCCAACCCCGGGTCAGCGTGAGCGAATGGCTGCGTGCGGCGCGCAAGTCGCTGTGGGGCCTGTTGCTGATCGTGGTGATCCTCGGCGGGATCTACTCGGGCATCTTCACGCCGACCGAAGCCGCCGCGGTGGCTGCCGTCTACGCCGCCTTCGTCTCGCTGGTGGTCTATCGCGACATCGGCATCCGCGAATGCCCGCGGGTGATCCTGGACGCGGCGCGCCTGAGCATCGTGCTGATGTTCATCATCGCCAATGCGATGCTGTTCGCCCACGTGCTGACCACCGAGCAGATCCCCCAGACCATCACCCAGTGGGTGGTCGAACAGGGCTTCTCGCCGATCACCTTCCTGCTGGTGCTCAATGTGGTGCTGCTGATCGCCGGCAGCTTCATGGAGCCCTCGGCGATCATCCTGATCCTGGCCCCGATCCTGTTCCCGATCGCCATGCAGCTGGGCATCGATCCGATCCATCTGGGCGTGATCATGGTGGTCAACATGGAGATCGGCATGCTGACGCCGCCCACCGGGCTCAACCTGTTCGTCGCCTCGGCGGTGACCGGACAGCCGCTGACCACGGTCATCCGCGCCTCGGCGCCGTGGCTGATCCTGCTGGTGTCGTTCCTGCTGCTGATCACCTACGTGCCGTTCATCTCCCTGGGCCTGCCCAACTGGCTGGGCATGCCGGGCTGACCAGGCACCGACCGAGCTAAGCCGGAGAGCAGATCGCCGGCTGCCACACCCGAGGGCCCCGGCGCATTGCGCGCCGGGGCCCCTTTTCGTTGCGGTATCGTTGCCGTCGCGGCCATCGCCCTGCGCGGCGTCGCTCAGGCCGTCGACGGTGTCACTTCAGCCGTGACTCAGCCCCCGCTGCAACCGCTACTTCAGCCACCAGGAGAGAATCAGCAGCAACAGCAGCACCGTGGCGATCGCCTGCCACACGTTGGCCGGCTCGCGCCACGGCGGGCGCTGGGTGTCGGTCTGGGCGCGGGGCTTGGGCCGCAGGCGGTAGGCGAACTCGGAGATGCGCCGGAAGCGCAGGGCGCGCAGCGGATCGAGCGAACGCCGCAGGGCATCGTCGAGATCTTCACTGATGGCGGGATTGCTCAAGCGTGCACGGCGGTAGGTCATCTGCTCCAGATCGGTATGGCTGCGCAGATGGTTGGGCAGCTGGGTATAGGGCAGGTGACCGGTCAGCATCCAGTAGATGGTGGAGGCGAGTGAATACTGATCGCTGCGCCGCCCCACCTCAGTGTCGAGGGCATACTCGGGCGCACTGTGCTCGGTCAGCCCCACCTGCCGCGCCAGCTCCCGCGCCACGCCCTGGGTATCGCTGTCCCGCCGATGGCAGGCGCCGAAATCGGTCAGCACCAGGTTGCCGTGGCGATCGATCAGGATGTTGTCCGGGTGCAGATGCTGATGCAGCACCTCATGACGATGCAGCGCCTGCACCGCCTTGACCAACTGACGCGCGATCTCCAGGCGCTGCGCCAGGCTCGTCTGCGGATGCAACCGCAGCCACTCGCTGAGCGAGTGCCCCTCGACGTAGGCCATCAGATAGTAGAGATAGCGCCGCGTCCGCTCAGCCTCGACCACCTTGACCACGAACGGCGAGTTGATGCGCTCGACCACCCGCTGCTGCAGACCGAAGTGCTCGAGATAGACGTTGCGCGGCGACAGCTCCGGACTCGGCGCCTTCATGACCATGTCGCGGCCGCTGCGCGCGTCGCGCACGTGATAGACCCGGGCGCGGGGGGTGCGCGACAGCACCGAGACGATCTCCAGGCCATCGAGGCGATCCCCCGGGCTCACCTCCGGCGGCACCGGCAGGTGATGAAACAGACGCGGCGACTCCTCCGATTCGACCTCCGGTAGACGGTCGACCCGCACCAGTTGGAAGCAGAACTGGTTGGCGTTGTAGCCCCGCTCGCTGGCGCGCTGGTTGGCCGCCGCGGTCAGCCGCTCGCAGGCCGCATCGAGATCGCTGACGTCGGCGCGGATCAGCTGCACGTACTCGGAGGGCACCAAAGTGCCGCGCACCGCCTGGGTCATGAACAGGAACAGGTCTCCCTGCTTGAGGGTAAAGGTCGAGTAGTCGATATCGACATGCCCATCCATGCCCAGGGCCCGCGAGGGGTAGCGATAGCCGCCGAGGTCGGTGACGTGGTCGCGGGTCAGCTGCTCGAACTCGGCACCGCGGATGCGAAACACCAGGGTATCGCCCATGTGGAACAGGTGTGCCTGGCGCTGGTGGAAGATCATCGCCGACAGCGAGCAGATATAGCTGCCACCCTCGATATAGCCGCTCTGGCTGTAGCACCAGCTGTTGAGGGCGCGCAATACGCGGGTGGCCGAGGTCTTGACGTCCCAGTGCTCGGGGGTCGAGTAGTAGTCGGCGAGGAAGCCGCGCACACTGAGATCGCCGGCCTGCTTGGCGATCGAGTTGCGCCAGGTGGAGTCACTGATCAGCGCGCATCCGCCCTTGGCCTGCAGCGCCTCGCCCTGGGGAATCTGCACCGACATCGAGCTGCGGTGGCGGTGCTGATCCGGCGCCACGAAGGCCTGACCGTAGGTCAGCGACAGCGAGCTATTCGACAACGATCTTCTCCCCACGGGTGGTATGTGCCGGCGGCGGCCGTTTCCCGACGCGCGGATGCCGGGCACGGATTGGTAATCGGCCTAGCCTATTCGTATAATCCGTGGGATTTTCGCCCGCTGGTGTTCAACCTGCAAACCGCAAGGACTCGATGATGAGTTTCGACAAGATTCCCGCCGGAAAGGATCTCCCCAACGACGTGTACGTGGCGATCGAGATTCCCGCCAACCACGCGCCGATCAAGTACGAAATCGACAAGGACATGGATGCCCTGGTGGTGGATCGCTTCATGGCCACGCCGATGTTCTACCCGGCCAACTACGGTTTCATTCCGCACACCCTGGCCGACGACGGCGACCCACTCGACGCCCTGGTGGTCACGCCCTACCCGGTGCAGCCCGGCAGCGTGATCCGTGCGCGTCCGGTCGGCGTGCTCAACATGTCGGATGAAGCCGGTGAAGATGCCAAGCTGGTCTGCGTGCCGCACCAGAAACTCACCGCGCTCTACGACGATGTCCACGAAGTGACCGACCTGCCCGAGCTGCTGCGCCAGCAGATCGCCCACTTCTTCGAGAACTACAAGGATCTCGAGAAGGGCAAATGGGTCAAGATCGACTCCTGGGACGGTGCCGATGCCGCGCGCAAGGCGATCGAGAAGGCCGTCGCCGCTTATGCCAGCGAGTAAGTCGCGCCTATCCGGGCACCGCGATCGCGACCTGCCCAATCACAAGCGCCGCCCTCTTGGGGCGGCGCTTGTGGTTTTGATGGGGCGTATCCGGCAACGCCGCGGCGATGCGCCCGCGCAACTTACAGCGCGCTGCGGATCTTGCCGATCAACTGCGTCGCCCGCACGGTATAGTTGGCCATCATCAGCGAGTGGTTGGCGAAGAAGCCGAAGCCCGAACCGTTGAGGATCACCGGGCTCCACACCTGAGCCTGGGACGCCTTGAGTTCGGCGATCAACTGATCGAAAGCCTCGCCCTGCCCCGCCTTCTCGATCACCTCGGCATAGTCGATGCGCGCCGCCTGCATCAGCTGCAGCAGTGCCCAGGTGGTGCCGCGGGTCTTGAAGAAGACGTTGTCGATACGGAACCACGGGGTGCTCTCGACCGCCTGACCGCCCCCCGGCGAGCGCCCGACGGCGGCCGCCAGCGCCTGCGTCTGGGTTTCTAGCCGGCTCTGCACCTGGGCCAGCCAGGCGCTGAGTGCGTCGGCGCCTGGCGCGCTGGGCGCCGGGGTCGAGGCCGCCGCACCCTGGCCCGGGGTGCCGGCACCGGTGTTCTCGAGCGCCGAGAAGGCCTCCCCGAGATTGTTGCGCGCCGCGCGCAGCAGCGTCTCCGACTCGGGCCAGCGCCAGCTGTCGAGATCGCCGGCGAGCGCTTCGTCGGCGGCCTTGAGCGGCGCCTGGCCAACCTCCAGCGCGCTGCCGAGCGAGGCGACCGAATCCTGCACCTGCTGGGTCACACCGGCCTCCCAACTGGGCATGTTGTCGAGCCACAGGCCCGGCGGCATGACATCATTGCGCAGATAGCCGCCAGGCTTGTCGAGCAGGGTATCGAGCAGTTCGATGTTGGTCGCCAGCAGCGCCTCGCCGGGTTTGATCGCCGCTGGCGCCTGGCTCTCGCCACCGCTCTGCGGCGCGCCGCGCTGCATCGCCACCGCCTGGCGCGGATCCACCGGCGACGGCGTCCAGCTCCACCAGATGCCCAGCACGATGCAGATCAGCAGGTAGATCGCCACCAGCGCCACCAGCGGTTTCCAGATCCAGCCATACTGCGGGGTTTCGAGGACCTCGGTGCGCGACAGTGGCGCCTTCTTGCGGAACAGAGCCATGGACGATCCTTGTCTTGACGAAGTTGAGGGCAGTGGGAGAGGTTTGTCACTTATCCTATCATGCAACCCGCGGC
Organism: Salinicola sp. RZ23; assembly: GCF_003206675.1. NCBI lineage: Bacteria > Pseudomonadati > Pseudomonadota > Gammaproteobacteria > Oceanospirillales > Halomonadaceae > Salinicola > Salinicola sp. RZ23. The sequence goes on along the minus strand of NZ_PZJK01000009.1, from coordinate 242,763 downwards.
GCGCAGCTCGCCTTTCGCTGCAGGCCGGAGGCAAGCTGCCAGGGGCCCGCGGGCGCCACCGTGGGGCACTTTTGCCGCGTGGCGCGCTCCAAACGGCAGCGGCCTGCCAGTTCACCGCACCCAGCCCCGTCCACCCGCTCAGGATCCCGTGTCACGGATGTCGTTTCTCTCGCGCTGCTTGCTCATCCTCGCGCTCTGCCTGCTGACGCCACTGGCGCTGGCCCAGAGCCCGTTCTCCTCGCCTCGCGACACGTCGCCCTTCGCCAGCGCCGAGCCGGCCGAGTTCCTGCCGGTGACCGAGGCCTTCCACGCCTACGCCTGGCATGACGCCGAACGCGTCTATGTCGGCGTGCGTGCCCGCCCCGGCCACTACCTCTATCGCCAGCGCTTCGCCCTGACGGACGCCAACGGTGAGGCGCTGACACCGCTGAAGATACCCCCCGGGACGTTCAAGCAGGATCCCTATCTGGGACCCGTGCATATCTTCCGCGATGCCGTGGTGCTGAGCGCTCCGCTACCCGAGACCGCCACCCGGCGGGGTGACACGTCGTTGGCGCTGACACTGAGTTTCCAGGGCTGCGCCGATGCCGGCCTGTGCTATCCGCCGGCGCACTGGCGCCTCACAGCCCGCGCCGGGGGCGCCCCAGCGGCGTTCACCGATGCCAGCGACGATGCCCAGGCGTCACCCCTGGCCTCCGACGGCAATCACCGCGCCGACGCCAACCCGCGATTCGAGTCACCCTCCCAGGCCGATTCGTCACCGCTATCCGATCCGCTACCCCAGGCCGATTCGTTGCCTCTATCCGATCCGCTACCCCAGGCCGATCCTCTACCCCAGGCCGATCCGCTACCCGCTCAGACGCTGAGCAGTGACAGCGCACCGTTGGGCCAGTCTGCCGAGAACGCCGCAGCGCCCCGCCCTGATGCGTCCCCTGGCGCGCCCCCTGGGGAGCCTGCCGGCAGCGCGGTAACGCTCAGCGCCGATGGGCGGTTCCAGGCGCTGCTCGGACAGGGTCTGGGGCTGGGTACCCTGGCGCTCTTCTTTCTCGCCGGCGTGGGCTTGACCTTCACTCCCTGCGTGTTGCCAATGCTGCCCATCCTGACCGCCATCATCGTTGGCCAGAACGCCTCGCGGCGGCGCGCCCTGGGGCTCTCGCTCAGTTACGTGGCGGGCATGGCCGCTACCTTTACCCTGCTCGGCACCCTGATGGGCCTGTTCGGCGCCTCGCTCAACCTGCAGGCGCGGCTGCAGTCGGCATGGGTACTGATTCCGCTGGCCCTGCTCTTCGCCGCCTTTGCCGCCGCCCTGTTCGGCGCCTTCGAGCTGCGCCTGCCGAGCCGCCTGCGTCAGCGTGCGGATGCCTGGCAGCAGCGCCTGCAGCGCAGTGGCCCACTGGGCCTGGCCACCGCCGGCGCACTCTCGGTGCTGGTGGTCTCGCCCTGCGTCTCGGCGCCGCTGGCCGGCGCGCTGGTGTTCATCTCCACCACCGGCGATAGCCTCGGCGGTGCCCTGGCCCTGCTCGCGCTGGGGCTGGGCATGGGTCTGCCGCTGGTGGTCGTCGGCACCTTCGGCGCCCAACTGCTGCCGCGGGCCGGCGCCTGGATGAATGGGGTCAAGGCGCTCTTCGGGGTACTCCTGCTGGGGCTGGCCATCTGGCTGCTGGCGCGGCTGCTGCCAGGGCCGCTGACCCTGCTGCTGTGGGCACTGCTGGCACTCGCCTGTGCGCTGGCCCTGGGCGCCCTCGATCTGCGCACACCGCCGGGCTGGCCGCGGCTGCGTCAGGCGGTGGGCTGGCTGCTGCTGGTGTGGGGCGTGGCGCTGGCATGGGGCGCCGCCCAGGGCGGCAGCGACCCACTGCGTCCGCTCGCGCCCCGCATCTCGAATGGCACCGCGACCAGCACCCCGGCCCCCCGGTTCACCACCGTCACCGACAACGCCCAGCTACAGGCGGCGCTGGACAAGGCCCGAGGCGACGGCCGCCCGGTGATGCTCGATGTCAGTGCCGACTGGTGCATCGCCTGTCAGGTGATGGAGCACGAGGTATTCCCCGCGCCCGCGGTGGCCCAGCGCCTGGCCGCGTTCACGCTGATCCGCGCCGACGTCAGCGCCGATAGTGCGGCGAGCCGGGCTCTGCTCTCGCGCTACGGGCTCTTCGGTCCGCCGGCACTGCTGTTTTTCGACAACAGCGGCGAAAGGCGCGCCGCACGCATCCAGGGTGAGGTCGATGCCACTACACTGGCGGCACATCTCGATGCCATCACCCCGCCGGCAGAGCGCGGCTAGGCTTTATACGAACATTGCCGGCGCTCACCGACTTGTCGTGCAAAACCTGAGAAGCCCGCCCGGGTGCGAGCCCAAGCCCCCGGATATAGCCCGCGGATATAGCCCGCGGAACACGCCCCCGACGGGCGGTTAGCGAACGTCGTTCGCGTCTCAGGCTAGACACCCTAAGCTTTTTTCGGCAAACTCCTGCAGCAGCGTAAATGAGTCTCTCGTGCTGCCATCTTGCATGAAAGTGACGTCATCTCAGCGAAGTACGACAGGGTTAACAGCGCAAGGACAGGCATGGCTAGACTACTGGTTCTCAACGGCCCCAATCTCAACCTGCTGGGTACCCGCGAGCCCGAGGTCTACGGGACCACGACCCTCGACGATATCCACGTGATGCTGACCCAGCGCGCGCTGTCCGCCGGGCACCAGCTCGAGTGGCTGCAGTCCAACGCCGAGCACGAGCTGGTCGAACGTGTTCACCGTGCCCGCGAGGAGCGGATCGATTTCATCCTGCTCAATCCGGCCGCCTTCACGCATACCAGCGTGGCGCTGCGCGATGCCCTCACCGGCGTCGCCATTCCGTTCATCGAGCTGCACCTGTCGAACGTGCACGCGCGCGAGCCGTTCCGCGCCCACTCCTACTTCACCGACGTCGCGCGCGGCGTCATTGCCGGTTTCGGCGCCGACAGCTACAGCCTGGCGCTGGACGCGGCCATGGCTCAACTGGCGCGCGACTGAACGCCATGCGTTGGCGCGGGCACGCCGGTTTCCGGGTGGTTTTCCGCTAGCCACCCTAGGCCATCATCACCACTTCTTTCATTATCACGGAGCCAAGACATCGCCATGGATATCCGCAAAGTCAAGAAACTCATCGAACTGCTCGAAGAGTCCAACATCAGCGAAATCGAGATCCAGGAAGGGGAAGAGTCGGTGCGTATCAGCCGTCACCCCCACGGTTTCGGTGCCGCTCAGCAGCCGATGATGATGCCCCAGTCGATGCACTACGCACCGCAGCATGCGCCCGAGCCGAGCGCTCCGGCCGCCGACCCGGCCGAACCGGCACCGGTCCAGCCGCTGGGCCACGCGGTCACCTCGCCGATGGTCGGCACCTTCTACCGCTCGCCGGCCCCGGGCGCCAAGGCGTTCGTGGAAACCGGGCAGAGCGTCAAGAAAGGCGATACCGTGTGCATCGTCGAAGCGATGAAAATGATGAACCAGATCGAAGCCGACAAAGACGGCGTGGTCGAGGCAATCCTGGTCGAGGATGGCGAGCCGGTCGAGTTCGACCAGCCGATGATCATCATCAACTAAGGCGACACGGGCGAAACCATCATGTTGGACAAGGTACTCATCGCCAACCGAGGCGAGATTGCGCTGCGCGTCCTGCGCGCGTGCAAGGAGCTGGGGATCAAGACCGTGGCGGTCCACTCCAAGGCCGACCGCGACCTGATGCACGTGCGGCTGGCGGACGAAGCGGTCTGTATCGGCCCGGCGTCGTCCGCGCAGTCCTATCTCAATATCCCGGCACTGATCAGTGCCGCCGAAGTCACCGACTCGACGGCGATCCACCCCGGTTACGGCTTCCTCTCCGAGAACGCCAACTTTGCCGAGCAGGTCGAGCGCTCGGGCTTCGTGTTCGTCGGTCCGCGCGCCGAGACCATTCGCCTGATGGGCGACAAGGTCAGCGCGATCAACGCCATGAAGGAGGCCGGCGTGCCCACGGTGCCCGGCTCCGACGGCCCGCTGCCGGAGGATGGCGAGGAGATCCGCCGGATCGCCGCGCGCATCGGCTACCCGGTGATCATCAAGGCCGCGGCCGGCGGCGGTGGCCGCGGCATGCGCGTGGTGCGCAACGACGACGAAGTGGCCAAGGCGGTCAGCGTGACCCGGGCCGAGGCGGCCGCGGCGTTCGGTGACGGCACCGTCTACATGGAGAAGTTCCTGGAGAATCCGCGTCACGTGGAAGTCCAGGTGATCGCCGACGGCCAGGGCAACGCTATCCACCTTTATGATCGCGACTGCTCGCTGCAGCGGCGCCACCAGAAGGTGCTGGAGGAGGCCCCCGCGCCGCACCTCGACCCCGAAGCGCGCGCCCAGGTGCTCAAGGCGTGTACCGACGCCTGTATCGAGATCAACTACCGCGGCGCAGGGACTTTCGAGTTCCTCTACGAGAATGGCCAGTTCTTCTTCATCGAGATGAACACCCGCGTCCAGGTGGAGCATCCGGTCACCGAGATGGTCACCGGGGTGGATATCGTCAAGGAGCAGCTGCGCATCGCCAGCGGCCTGCCCCTGTCGATCCGCCAGGAGGAGGTCCAGCTCAACGGTCACGCCTTCGAGTGCCGCATCAACGCCGAGGATTCGCGCACCTTCATGCCCTCGCCCGGCAAGATCAATCTCTACCACCCACCGGGTGGCCTGGGCGTGCGCATGGACTCGCACATCTACACCGGCTACACCGTGCCGCCCCACTACGACTCGCTGATCGGCAAGCTGATCACCTGGGGAGCGGATCGCGAGATCGCCCTGGTGCGCATGCGCAATGCGCTCGACGAGCTGCTGGTGGAGGGGATCAAGACCAACACCGACCTGCAGAAGGATCTGGTGCGTGACAGCGCCTTCCAGAAAGGTGGGGTCAACATCCACTACCTCGAGAAGAAGCTCGGCCTGAGCTGATTCGCAGCGCGTCACGACGGGGCGGTCATGCTCTGGGGATCTGTCGACAGCCCTCGAGATGACCGCCCCGTCTGCGTTCGCCCCCACCGACGAGACCAAGGAGTGCCGCCATGGCGTGGCTACAACTCAAGGCCCATATCGCCCCCGAACAGGCCGAGTGGCTCGAGGAGCTGCTGCTGGCCGAGGGCGCCAGCGCGATCACCCTGCAGGATGCCCACGACGACCCGGTCTTCGAGCCCGACAGCGGCACCACACCGCTGTGGCAGGAGACGGTCCTGACCGGCCTCTACGACGATCTCGAGGGGGTCGAGACGATGATCGAGCGGGTCCAGCGGGCCTGGGCTGAACAGGCGCCGGAAGACCCCGCGCCACAGATCGAGTACGAACTGCTCGCCGACCGTGACTGGGAGCGTGAGTGGATGGACGGCTTCGAGCCGCTGCGCATGGGCGAGCGGCTGTGGATCGTGCCCAGCTGGCACGCCGCCCCCGACCCCCAGGCGGTCAATCTGCTGCTCGACCCGGGCCTCGCCTTCGGCACCGGGACCCACCCCACCACCGCGCTGTGTCTCGGCTGGCTCGACGCCCAGCCCTTAAACGCCGTGCAGGTGCTCGATTACGGCTGCGGCTCGGGCATTCTCGCCATCGCCGCCCTCAAGCTGGGGGCGGATACCGCGGTCGGCGTGGATATCGACCCCCAGGCGCTGCAGGCCAGCCGCGACAACGCCGAGCGCAATCAGCTCGATGACAGCCGCCTGCTGCTGGAGTATCCGGAGCGTCTCGGCCAGGGCCGTTTCGAGGTCGTCGTAGCCAATATCCTCGCCGGCCCGCTGATCGAGCTCGCCGCCGAGATCGCTGGCCGCGTCGCGCCCGGCGGGCGCCTGGCGCTCTCCGGCATCCTTGCCGCCCAGGCAGAGAGCGTGCTCGACGCCTACCGCGACCAGGGCCTGCGCATGGCGCCACCGCAGGAGAAAGAGGGCTGGGTGCTGCTGAGCGGCGAGCGCCCCTCCGCCTGAGCCGCAGCGGCGGTGCCCAGGCACCGCCGCCCGCGTGGCTGCCCCTGTCCGGGGCGTTTGCAAGCCGTTTCTCCCCGGGGGTGCGGCCAAACAGCGCTTCAACAAAGCCGGGGCGCCCGGTATCATAGCTTCCCGTTTTCCCCGAGCCTCTGTAACGATGCGTGAAGCCGTGTCCGCGCAGCCCGAGCGTGAGTTGCCCCGCATCGGCTGCCACACACTGCCCAACCGGGTCATCCTGGCGCCCATGGCCGGCGTCACCGATCGCCCCTTCCGCCAGCTCTGTCGCGAGCTCGGCGCGGGCCTGGTGGTGTCGGAGATGGTGACCTCGGACAGCCGGCTCTGGCACACCCGCAAGTCGCGTCAACGCCTGATCCACCGTGGCGAACCCGGCACGCGTTCGGTCCAGATCGCCGGTGGCGATCCGCAGATGCTGGCCGAGGCCGCGCGCATGAACGCCGCCGCCGGGGCCGAGATCATCGATATCAACATGGGTTGCCCGGCGAAGAAGGTGTGCAACAAGGCCGCCGGTTCGGCCCTGCTGCGTGACGAGCGCCTGGTCGACGACATTCTCACCGCGGTGGTCGCCGCGGTCGAGATTCCGGTGACCCTCAAGATCCGCACCGGCTGGTGCGAGCAGACCCGGAATGCGCTACGCGTCGCGCGCCTCGCCGAGAACGCCGGCATCGCCGCCCTGGCAGTCCACGGGCGGACCCGCGAGCAGCGTTACAGCGGCAGCGCCGAGTACGACACCATTGCCGCGATCAAGCAGCAGGTATCGATCCCGGTGTTCGCCAACGGCGATATCACCACGCCGCAACGGGCCGCCGAGGTGCTCGCCCATACCGGCGCCGATGCGGTGATGATCGGCCGTGGCGCCCAGGGTAACCCGTGGCTGTTTCGCGAGATCGAGCACTACCTGCGCACCGGCCGCGAGCACCCGGCGCCCAGCCTCGAGGAGATCGAGGACACCATGCGCCGACATCTGACGGCACTGCACGCCCACTACGGCGACTATCTCGGGGTGCGCGTGGCGCGCAAGCATATCGGCTGGTACCTCGCTTCCCGCGACCCCCGGCGTGAGCACCGCGCGCGTTTCAACCGGCTCGAGCAGAGCGCGGAGCAGTTCGCTTTTCTTCATGAACTCTTTCGTGGCGACACCGCGATCGACAACGGAATTCACGCAGCATGAACAGTCGGCAGCCTCTGGACCTCGACGGCAATTCGCCGCTGGAGGTCGAATCCCTTCATATGGCCGAGCAGAGCTCTCAAGTCACCCTGCGTGAGTGCGTCGAGCAGGTGATGGAGCGCTACTTCACCCATCTCGAGGGCGAATCGGTGTCGCATCTCTACACCATGGTGCTGGCCGAGGTGGAGGCGCCGCTGCTCGACGTCGTGATGCGCCATGTCGAAGGCAACCAGACCCGCGCTGCCGAGCTGCTGGGCCTCAATCGAGGCACCCTGCGCAAGAAGCTCAAGCAGTACGACCTGATCTGATTCTCCCCCTCGCCTCGCCCATGCGGGGCACCACCGAACGCCCGCCGCTCGGACTCTCAACTCCTCCAGCGCGCGTTCGATCGACCGACAAGAGTGGATTGGCATGTCTCAAAACTCCGCATCCTCCTCCCGCCCCGTCAGCCGCGCCCTGCTCAGCGTCTCCGACAAGACCGGTATCGTCGACTTCGCTCGAGAGCTCGTCGGCCGTGGCGTCGAGCTGCTGTCCACCGGCGGCACCTACCGCCTGCTCCAGGAGAACGATGTCGCGGTGACCGAGGTCTCCGCACACACCGGTTTCCCCGAGATCATGGACGGTCGCGTCAAGACGCTGCATCCCAAGATCCACGGCGGCATCCTCGGCCGTCGCGGCGAGGACGATGCGGTGATGGCCGAGCACGACATCGCGCCGATCGACCTGGTGGTGGTCAATCTCTACCCATTCGAGCGCACCGTCGCCAACCCCGACTGCAGCCTCGCCGACGCGGTCGAGAACATCGACATCGGCGGCCCGACCATGGTCCGCGCCTGCGCCAAGAACCATGTCCACACCACCATCGTGGTGGATGCCGACGACTACGGCCGGGTGCTCAAGGACATGGCCAGTCATGACGGGGCAGTGAGCCAGGCGACCCGCTTCGATCTGGCGATCAAGGCATTCGAGCATACCGCCGCCTACGACGCCGCCATCGCCAACTACTTCGGCCAGCGGGTGGGCAGCGGTGAGCCCGACTTCCCGCGCACGCTGTCACTGCAGTTCAGCAAGAAGCAGGGCATGCGCTACGGCGAGAACCCGCACCAGAAGGCGGCCTTCTATGTTGAACGGGGCCAGGTCGAGCCGGAGGCCAGCATCGCCACCGCCAACCAGCTCCAGGGCAAGGCGCTGTCGTTCAACAACGTCGCCGACACCGACGCCGCGCTGGAGTGCGTGAAATCGTTCACCAAGCCCGCCTGCGTGATCGTCAAGCACGCCAACCCGTGCGGCGTGTCGGTGGTGCCCGAGGCCGAGGGCGGTATTCTCAAAGCCTACGAATTGGCCTTCGCCACCGACAGCGAGTCGGCCTTCGGCGGCATCATCGCCTTCAACCGCGAGCTGGACGGCGAGACCGCCGCGGCGATCGTCGCGCGCCAGTTCGTCGAGGTGATCATCGCCCCGACGATCTCCGCCGCGGCGCGTGAAGCGGTCGCCAGCAAGGCCAACGTGCGCCTGCTGGCGTGCGGCGAGCTGCCGGCACGCAGCGGCGAGGGCTGGGATTACAAGCGCGTCAACGGCGGTCTGCTGGTGCAGAGCCGGGACACCGGCATGATCACCGCCGACGAGCTCAAGGTGGTGACCCGCCGCGCGCCCAGCGAGCGCGAACTGCATGATCTGGTGTTCGCCTGGAAGGTGGCCAAGTTCGTCAAGTCCAACGCCATCGTCTACGCCCGCGACCGTCAGACCGTGGGGGTCGGCGCCGGCCAGATGAGCCGCATCAACTCGGCCCGCATCGCCGGCATCAAGGCCGAGCACGCCGGCCTTCAGGTGGCCGGCTCGGTGATGGCTTCCGATGCCTTCTTCCCCTTCCGCGACGGCCTCGACAACGCCGCCGCTGCCGGTATCACCGCGGTCATCCAGCCCGGCGGTTCGATGCGTGACGACGAAGTGATCGCCGCCGCCAACGAAGCCGACATCGCGATGGTGTTCACGGGAATGCGCCACTTCCGCCACTGAGCGCCGCCGCGCCCCCAGGTAGCGCAAAAAAAGCCCACGACAGTCTCTGTCGTGGGCTTTTTCGATGCGGGGCGGCAGGGGTGGTAACTCAGCCGCCGCCCCAGGGCCTCAAGCCTGGCCTAGGTCGATGCACAGATACTTGACCTCGAGATACTCGTCGAGGCCGTACTTGGAGCCCTCGCGCCCCAGCCCGGACGCCTTGACGCCGCCGAAGGGCGCGCTGGCGTTGGAGATCAGCCCGGTGTTGATGCCGACCATGCCGTACTCGAGCGCTTCCGCCACCCGCCAGACGCGCCCCAGATCCCGCGAGTAGAAGTACGAGGCCAGACCGAACTGGGTGTCGTTGGCCAGCCGCACGGCCTCCTCCTCGGTCTCGAACGGGAACACCGCCGCCAGCGGGCCGAATGTCTCCTCGCTCGCCACCTTCATCTCCGGGGTGGCGTGGCTGATCAGGGTGGGCGAGAAGAAGCGCCCGCCAAGGGAGTGTTCGTGGCCACCGAGCAGCAGCTGGGCCCCCTTGTCGGTGGCATCCTTGACGTGCTCGCTCACCTTGGCCACCGCATCCTCATCGATCAGCGGCCCGATATTGACGCCATCCTGGAAACCGTCGCCGACCTTCAGTTCGCTGTTCATCGCCGCCGCGAGCTTCTCGCTGAAGGCGTTGATCACGCTCGACTGGACCAGGAAGCGGTTGGTACAGACGCAGGTCTGTCCGGCATTGCGGAACTTGGAGGCGATGGCGCCTTCGACCGCGGCGTCCAGATCGGCATCCTCGAACACCAGGAAGGGGGCGTTGCCGCCGAGCTCCAGCGAGATCTTCTGGATGTGCTGGGCGGCACCCGCCATCAGCGAACTGCCGACCTCGGTGGAGCCGGTGAAGGTGACCTTGCGCACCACCGGCGACTCGGTCATCGCCTTGGCGATCTCGCTGGCCTTGCCCGGCACCACGTTGAAGACACCCCGCGGCACCCCTGCCTGCTCGGCCAGCGCTGCCAGCGCGGTGGCGGAGAACGGCGTCTGACTGGCCGGCTTGATCACGATGGTGCAGCCGGCGGCGAGCGCCGCTGCGGCCTTGCGCGTGATCATCGAGGAGGGGAAGTTCCACGGCGTGATCGCCCCGACCACCCCCACCGGCTGCTTGGTCACCACGATACGCTGCTGGCTGCTGGCTGCCGGAATGGTATCGCCGTAAATGCGCCGCGCCTCTTCGGCGAACCAGCGCATGAAGCTCGCGGCATAGACGATCTCCCCTGCCGCTTCCTTGACCGGCTTGCCCTGCTCGGCGGTCATGATCGCGGCCAGCTCGTCCTTGTGCTCGAGCATCAGCTCGTACCACTTCATCAGGATGTCGGCGCGCTCCAGCGCCGTGTGCTGGCGCCAGCCCGGCAGCGCCGCTTCGGCGGCCTCGATCGCGCGCTCGGTCTCGGCGCGGCCGAGCCGTGGCATACGCCCCAGAATCTCGCCATTGGCGGGGTTGTCGACGTCGATCTGTTCACCGCTGTCGGCGGCCACCCAGTGGCCGTCGATATAGGCGTAGGGCCTGAACAGCGCGCTCTCTTTGACGGATTGCATGAGTCACTCCTTCCTTGATGTGCCTGCCGCCGGCCGCGCCGAACCCGCGCAGCCGACGGTGGTTGCCGGGGCGCCGCCGCTACTCGGGGCGGCGCGTCTGAAACGGGCAACGTGTCGGGGAAAAGGATGGCGCTTTCGGTGCGTTGGCGCCAGTGACAATCGGTCTTAGGGGGCTGCGGCTCAAGACGCCGATGCACCAAAACCGCATCAGGCGCTCATACGACCCCCTGGGACCAGAGCGTCACGCCGACCGCGATCACCAGGGCGAGCGCCGCCACCGCCTGGCCGTTGAAGCGCTGCGGCGCGCGGTGGACGTGGCGCAGCCCCAGCCAGGCGAGAATCAGCGCGACCACCTCGACCACCGGTGCATAGCGTCCGGCACCGACGCCGGCACACGCCACCACGAAAGCCGCCAGCGCCCAGTGCGATAGCTGCTTGCGCTGCACCTTGCCGCTGGCATCACGGGTACTCCGCGCGGGCTTTTGCGCTTCGGGCCGATTGAACACGCGCACCGCGCGCCCGTCGACCACATCGAAGCGCACCGCCAGGCCCGCCGCGGGCAGGCCGCGTCCGCGCCACTGACCGAACTCGAAAGTGTAGCGCTGGCCATCCTCGGCCACGATCTCGCCGCGCTGGGTGTCGTCATCGAAGGCGTGCAGCTGGCCATCCATGCGTCGCGCTCCTGGGTCAGCGGCCGTTGACCAGCATCAGGAACTCCTGACGCGTGGTCTGGTTCTTGCGGAAGCTGCCGAGCATCACCGAAGTCTTCATGCACGAGTTCTGCTTCTCGACCCCGCGCATCATCATGCACATGTGCTGGGCCTCGACCACCACGCCGACGCCGCGGGCACCGGTCACCTGCATCACCGCTTCGGCGATCTCGCGGGTGAGGTTCTCCTGGATCTGCAGTCGCCGCGCATACATGTCGACGATGCGCGCGAACTTGGACAGCCCCAGCACCCGGCCCTGGGGCAGGTAGGCGATATGGCACTTGCCGATGAACGGCAATACGTGGTGCTCGCACATCGAGTACATCTCGATGTCCTTGACCAGCACCATTTCGTCGGTGTCGGAGGCGAACACGGCGCCGTTGACCAGTTCTTCCAGAGACTGATGGTAACCCTGGGTCAGAAACTGCATCGCTTTGGCGGCCCGCTGCGGCGTGTTGCGCAGCCCCTCGCGCTGGGGGTCCTCCCCCAGGTGCTCGAGAATACCGCGAAAATGGCCTGCCAATTGCTCTGTCATGATGCTGCCTTGATCCTGTCGCTTGCGGGCGCTGGCGCCAACTACCGCACACGGGCGCCGCGCTGATGGGAAGAGGAAGACGCAGGCCACGAAAGCCGACGCATGATGAAAGGGGATTCTAGCGAAACTCGCCTCTGCGCTCTATCGCCAGCGCGCGCCGGCCATGTCCGCGCCCGCCGCCCTCAGGCCAGCCAGCGTGGCGAGTCCAGCGCTACCCGCTGCTGCTCCAGGGTGCGGATGTGCTGATCCCAGTAGCCACTGTCGGCCACGTAGGGGAAAGCACGCGGGAACGCCGGATCCTGCCAGCGGTTGGCCAGCCAGGCGCTATGGCGTACCAGGCGCAGCGTGCGCAGCGCTTCGATCCACTCGAGCTGGCGCCGATCGAAGTCGAGCGACTCCTCGTAGCCCTCGATCACCTCGGAGAGCTGCATCTGCCACTCCTCCGGCGACTGCGCGGTGAGCAGCATCCACAGATCCTGCACCGCCGGCGCCATGGCACAGTCATCGAAGTCGACCAGGGCAAAGTGGTCGTCGCGGCCGAGCATGTTGCCCAGATGGCAGTCACCGTGAACGCGCTGCAGGGCCTGGTGCGGCCAGGCATGCTCGGCGAGCAGCGTCAGCAGGGCGTCGGTCACGCGGGTGTAGGCACTCTGCTGTCGCGCGCTCATCCAGGGTGCGGCGAGCACGCGCTCACGGCTCTCCTCGACCAGCCGCAGCGGCTCGAAGACCGGCCGATGCTGGAAAGCGTGACGCCGGCCGATGGCATGCACCTGCCCGATCAACTGGCCCAGGGCGAAAAGATGGGCGGGGTTGTCGAGCTCCGGCGCCTGCCCCGGCACATGGGCGAACAGCGCAAAGCGGAAGCCCTCCGCCTCGAACAGCGTCTCCCCCTGGGCGTTCTGCCATGGCGCCCCGATCGCGACCTCGGCGGCGGCGAGCTCGCCCAGAAAGGCGTGCTCTTCGAGAATCTGCGCCGTGCTCAAGCGCTCGGGGCGGTAGAACTTGGCGACCCAGCGCTGGCGCTCGTCGTCGCTCAAGGCATAGACCCGATTCTCGTAGCTGTTGAGCGCAAACGGCTCGCCCGGCAACCAAAAGCCCTGGGATTCGACCGCCTCGACCACACGCTGGGGGGTCAGGGTCTCGAACGGATGCGGCGATGCGGCACTCATGGCTTACCTCGACAGACGAAGGCTATGGCGGCGCATGCTATCAGATTCGGTCCGGCGGCGTACGTGCCAGCGCCACCACCCCGATGTGGCGGGCACCGGCACGGCGGCAGGCCAGGGCCAGCGCGTCCAGTGTGGCGCCGGTGGTCATGACGTCATCCAGCAGCAGCACCGACTCGGGCAGCGGCCCCTCGATCCCGAAGGCGTCCTTGACGTTGCGCCGGCGCGCGGCGCGGTCGAGCCCGCGCTGGCTCGACGAGTCACGCTGGCGTAGCGCCGCCAGCCGCGGTAGTTGCCAGCGCTCGGCAAGCGCGTCCCCCAACCAGGCGACCGGATCGAAACCCCGCTCGCGGGTGCGTGCCCAGGAGCCGGGAACGCCGATCAGTCGTTCGCCACACGGCGCGGTATCACCCAAAGCGTGAATCAGCAGCTCCACCAGCAGCGTTCCGGCGCGTGGATCGGCGGAGAACTTGAAGCGCTGCACCAGTCTCACCAACGGCTCTTCGTAGCGCAGCGGCACCCAGGCCGCATCGAATGCCGGCGGGCGCCTCAGGCAGCGCCCGCAGACGTCTCCACCGCCCAGCGTCGCCATGGGCTCGGCGCAGCGACGACAAGCCACGCCATTCCGGGGCAGTTCAGCGTCGCAATCATCGCACCAGGGGAGATCACCCGAGAGGCGGCCATAGCAGAATGCACAGTAACCGGGCAACGCTCGGCGTAACCCGCGCTCGAGCAGCCAGCGCAGATTGCCGGCAGCGATCGCCCGGCACAGCGTGTGACGCCTGAACATGCTTCTCTGACTCATCTCTTGCCTCTCTGTCTTACTCCTCTCTCTTCCCTCTTCCCTGCCCTCTCCTGGCGTTCGACACTCCGGTACGCTGACGCTTTCCCTCCCAAGAGATCGGCGGTCAGCACGGCGGCTTGAGCGCCGTCGTTCCGCCCTTGCCAACCTCGGCTACACTGAGGTCGATCCGCCGACATCCCGGCGAGTGGGACTTGTCACGGCCGCGGGGACAAGGGCGCCCTCCCTTCGCCCTTGTCCCCGCACCTGACTCCAGGAGGCGTTCGCGATGACACTGACCAGACAGGAAGCCGCGCAGCTGCTGGAAGCCGGATTGAAGCCGTACCGCGTGCGCACCTCTTTCAAAGAGGCACCGCCCCATGTCAGCGTCAGGGTGAATCATGATCGTGGCGCCTTCGTGCGCACCCTTCCCATAGGTATCTGCAGCAATCGTCGCGCGCTGATTCGACGCATCGACCTGTTGCGCTCCGAAGCGGAGAATCGCTTTGGCATCCCCTGCGCAAGATGGCCACAGGGCGATGAGATCAAGGCAGAAAAGCGCATTCATCTGTAGCGAGGCTTTCCCGTCGTGGGCGACGGCCTGAGCGGTCTCATCGTGCCTCGAGGCGTAGCCGGCGCACCTGCGACCCCGCCCCGTACAACCTCGTCAGGCGCAGATTGCCGGTGGCCTGACTCCCCAGCCCAGCATGGGCTCGAACATCCTCGCTCTACCCCGCAGTCGCCCAACTTCACTGACACCCTGGCGCCATCATTGACTGCCCTTCGAGATAGGAACTTCGATCAGACGCCGAAAGACTCTTCCTTTTGCGTGCAGAGGACAAGGCACCGCTTCTAGCGCGACATTGCCCTGATAAAAGCATATCTACACAACCACCATATAAAATAAGTCTAATTAAAAAATACCCAAAAATCACACCCCAAAAACCCGACCACCCCTCACCCATGATTTTCTTTACCAGGCAAGATGAAAAACCCATAACCGCTTAAAAAATGGGTTTTTTACAGTTCAAATGTCAGGGTATACGCACCAAAAAACCAAAAAAAATATAACCGCGACGATTGCCAAAGGCAGAATAAAACCCAAATAATTAAGAATTATCTAAAGTAAATATTAGCTTTGATCAGCAAAGAAAAATTCATTGATAATCATCACAACGCAAAGGAGGATCGCGCCGATTGCACGCCCATCAGAAAGCGACAATGGCGGGATCATTGCGGATCACCGATCCCATATCACCGTCCATCATTCCTGGGGGCTATACGAAGAACATGTCACTCTACGAGCGTTTTCAGAGCCGGATGTCGGCCGTCGACAAGCTTGTGAACATGTACAGAGAGCTGTGCAGCGCGCGCGGCATTCTGCCTCGCGGACGCCTGGACGAGGCACACAGTGACCTGCTCTGGTTACCGCGCTCGGCGGTGGCCTTCTCGCTGGCGGCCATGGACGCCTACGTCAACGAAGTCGTCACCGACAAGCTGGGTGATTACCGCGCCTGCGTGTCGCTCTACGTGCCGATGAAGAACGTGCTCGAGCAGCCGACCCATCCCATGTGTCCCCGCCTGTGCATGCCCCACCAACTCACCAGCGACAGGCGCCACGGCACGCGACACTGGGTCGACCCCTCCCAGCCCAGCGGCCGCACGTCGCTCTCGTTCAAGTCACCGGATGAGTTGATCGCCGCCTATCGCCTGCTGGGGCACGCCGATATCATCGAGTCGATCGCCGCCATCTGGCCGGGGCCCGCCTGCACCCCCGCCGATATCAAGCAGAAATTGAACGTGCTGATACAGCGACGCAATCAGATCACCTACGAAGGCGACCGCGACCCTGAAGGGCATATACGACAGATCCATCCGCACTATGCGACCCGCTGCAAATCGTTCATCGAGAACGTGGTGATACGGCTACATCGTGTCGCCTACGAGTCTTAGCTTAACGCGCCGGGGAGGAGGTTGGGGTAGATAGATCGCGCACCGGCCTCTTCCTGGGAACCACGGTAGACGGATGAGCGTTTCAGAGCCCGCGAAGCAGTGGACCACATGGAGAGTGCGCCACAATCGGGTCACTCGGAAAATCAGATCACTCAACCGAGGAGGGCATCGAAGGCCGAAAAGCCTTGTGAATCAAGCTGGTGCGGATGGGGAGACTCGAACTCCCACGCCTTGCGGCACTAGAACCTAAATCTAGCGTGTCTACCAATTCCACCACATCCGCCGGATGAAGAGCGCGCTCATTTTACGGACGAGCGCACCAAAGTCAATTCGCTACACGGCGCCATGCGGAGCCCGGTGCCGAGCGCGGCTAGCCATGGGCAGCACAAGAACGGGGGAGGCAGCGCAGAGATGGCATCATTGGCGACACAAAAATAGAGGGTCCGCGTACGAACCCCCTAATCGGTGACGGCTTCCTGCCGAATGCCATGGCGTCCTGCCAAACCTCCCTGTGCCGGCCGCATCCTGCGGCCTCGCTTCCTGACGTCGCCTCCCTGACAACACGCACACTGTGGACCCCTCAGGGATCAGATAATTTGATACAGGTGAAGAAGTGGCAAAGTAATTGTATCCGTATGTATCCAAACACTCTTGGCGTGGCGGCGTCAGGCCACAAAAAAGCGCCCCGTAGGGCGCTTTTGGGAGACGCTGCTCGCCTGTCACTGGGACTTCTGCGCCGCTGCTGCAGCGTCGCTCTGACCCTGAGCGTTGATCGAGTCGAGATCTTCGGCATCCTTGATATCGGTCTTGCCGTCGGTCTCTTCTTGCATGGCATCGATGGAGTCGTCGGTCGACGCGCTGTGACCGCTCTCATCCATGCCTTTTTGCTCGCTTTCGCCGCTCATCATGTCCTGCTGCGACTCAGTCACGCCGTCACCCTTGCTGAGCGGCTCCTGATTGGCCTGCTCAGCTTGCTTCATCGCGGCGCTGTCGGCATACACCATACCTGCGCCGCCGAGCAGCATGAGAGCGGTGGCGGTTACGACTGCAATACCTTTTTTCATGGCAAGTCCCTTGTCTCTTTGGTTGACAGACACGCCGCGCCTTCGGCGGGGGTGTTCCAACAGCATAGCGCAAATTGCGCCTTTTGCCCGCCCCGCGAGGTCGTGCAAGCCACGCCTGCCCTCACCTTACCTCTCCGGGGGCAAGGTGAGGCGCTGGCGTGCCGTGGCAACGGATGGACCTGCGTCGTGACCGTCGAACAGCCTCACGCGAACCCAGCGGTATTGCCAGAGCGCTGTCGCGGGGTAGACGCCCGCGGGCCTCTCGACAAGACATGCAGCGGCCCAGTCAATCAAAGAGACAGGGGCGAGAAGTACGCAGGAAGAAGAGGGGTCGCGCCAAAAATACGAAAGGCGAGCCCGGAGGCCCGCCTTTATAGGTCCGCCTGCGCCGGGGACTTCCTGTCCTGAGGAGGGTCATCCTGACCCCTGCCGGCGTGCGGTGCTGTGCAATCAAGCCACAAGATCACTTTCCTGGTGTCATGTAGCCATACGATCTTCCATGATCGTAGCCAAGATTCACCTATCGTCCCTAGACTTCATCCTTGAAGCCGGTGAATCGACCAACGAATGCAAAGTTATACAAAACCTTTCTCTAGGTCAAGCACCCGCCCAACATGACCGATGCCAGGCACCACCGGCAGGCCGATGGCAGGTGCAGAATAAACAGGAAAGGAGACGATGGAAGGACATCGACTCCCCGAAAGCAGGATACGCTCCAGCCCGTCTGCCGGGGCTGCGAGAGCAACGCCGATAGCGCCCAGAACGCGACTCGCTCTCGACTCTCAACGGTACCTGAGCCTATCGGCCCGTTCCCTGGCCATGCCGCTAACCAGCGCATCGCGCAAGTCCATTGGTCACGTCCCTGCGGCAGCCTTCACGAAGAGAATCGAGCCGATGTTAGATCAATACATTACAAACAACAAAGGCTCGTACAAAATATTCCAACCTCTAGGGCTCATCGGCGAGCCCAGCGACGGCGACGAGGCCATAGCCCCAAACAAAATGGCATATAAAATTTTTCTCTTATTCCGGGAAAAAATTTTGCGCTATGCTACGTCCACTCACGGCAGCGCGGCCATATCCCGCGCCGGCCCTATCGACGAGGAGATTCCCCGCATGGCTCGATACTCATACTCTCTGGCTGGCCGCATGCTCCGCGGCGGCGCCCTGGCGCTGAGCCTGGGACTGGCCTCACTGAGCGGCATGGCGCATGCCGACACCCTGCGCGTCGGTATGTCCGGCGGCTACTATCCGTTCACCTTCGTCGACCATGACGTGCTCAAGGGCTTCGAAGTCGACCTGATGAACGCCATCGGCGAAGAGACCGGCGACGACATCGATTTCGTCACCGCCAGCTTCTCCGGGCTTGCCGGGATGCTCGACTCCGGGCGTATCGACACCATCGCCAACCAGATCACCATCACTCCCGAGCGCGAGAAGAAGTACCTGTTCAGCACGCCCTACGTCTATGACGGCGCCCAGGTCGTGGTGCGCAAGGGCAACGACGCCATCCACGGTGTCGAAGATCTGAAGGGCAAGACCGTTGCGGTCAACCTCGGCTCCAACTACGAGGCACTGCTCGAGGAGCTGCCCTACGCCGACCAGATCGACATCAAGACCTACGACTCCAACATCGAGCAGGACGTCGCCCTCGGCCGTGCCGACGCCTTCGTCATGGATCGTGTCAGCGCGACCCAGGTGATCAAGGACAAGCCGTTGCCGCTCGAGCTCGCCGGTCAGCCCTTCTCGCAGATCCAGAACGCCTACCCGTTCCGTGACGACGAGGCCGGCGCTGCCCTGCGCGATCGCGTCAACGCCGCACTGGCCAAGCTGCGCGACAGCGGCAAGCTGAAAGCGATCTCCGAGAAGTGGTTCGGTACCGATATCACCCAACCCTGATATTCTGATCCCACGCCGCCCTCGAGTCGTGCCCTGCGTCCTACACGCAGGGCTGCGCCGGGGCGACACGGCCCATGACGCTTGCCGGCTTCATGGGCCTTTCTGTTATCCACGGCCGCGCTGCGCGGCGTAGTGACCTCCATGCATGCACTCAATGTCGACTATATGCTGGGCCTGGTGCCCATCCTTCTGAGCTATCTACCGTTGACCCTGGGCATGGCCGCCGCGGGCATGCTGTGCGCCCTGGTCCTGGCCTCGCTGCTGGCGGTAATCCGGGTGACCGAGTTGCCCGGGTTCAACGCCTTCGCCATGCTGTTCATCTCGTTCTTCCGCGGCACGCCGCTGCTGGTGCAGTTGTTTCTGTTCTATTACGGTCTGCCCCAGGTGCTCACCTTCCTGGTCTCGATCAACGGCATCACCGCCACCATTCTCGGCCTGACCCTGCACTTCTCGGCCTACATGGCGGAGTCGATCCGCGCCGCCATCGTCGGGATCGACCGTAGTCAGACCGAGGCCGCGCTCTCGGTAGGCATGACCCAGGGCCAGTTGATGCGGCGTATCGTGCTGCCCCAGGCGACCCGCGTCGCCACGCCGACGCTGATGAACTACTTCATCGACATGATCAAGTCGACCTCGCTCGCCTTCACGCTGGGCGTCACCGAGCTGATGGGGGCGACCCAGAAGGAAGCCGCCAGCAGCTTCCTCTACTTCGAAGCCTTTCTGGTCGTCGCCGTGATCTACTGGGTCGTGGTGGAAGCCCTGTCGTGGGTACAGAAATGGCTGGAACAACGACTCAATCGGGCCTATCAGCGATGATCGAACTCAAGGGTTTGCGCAAGCAGTTCGGCGACCAGGTGGTCTTCGACGCCATAGACCTCCAGCTCTCGCGGGGGGAGATCATCGTCGTGGTCGGCCCTTCCGGTACCGGCAAGTCGACCCTGCTGCGCTGCATCAACTTCCTCGAGCGCCCCGATGCCGGCCAGCTCACCGTGGGCGATCTCCAGGTCGATGTCACCCGCGCCACCCAGGCGCAGATTCTCGCCCTGCGCCGGCGCACCGCCTTCGTGTTCCAGAACTATGCGCTGTTCGCCAACAAGACCGCACTGGAGAACATCGCCGAAGGCATGATCGTGGTCGACCGCCTCTCCAAGCGCGAGGCGCATGCCCGGGCGCGCAAGATCCTCGAGCGCATCGGCCTGGCCGACAAGGCCGATGCCTATCCGGCCTCGCTCTCCGGGGGGCAGCAGCAGCGTGTCGGTATCGGCCGAGCGATGGCGGCCAACGCCGAGGTGATCCTGTTCGACGAGCCGACCTCCGCCCTCGACCCGCAGTGGGTCGAGGAGGTACTGGGACTGATGAAACAGCTCGCGGCGGAGCACCAGACCATGATCGTGGTGACCCACGAGATGCAGTTCGCCCGCGACGTCGCCGACCGCGTGGTATTCATGGACGAGGGCCGAATCATCGAACAGGCACCGCCGGCGACACTCTTCAGCCAGCCACGCGATGAACGCACCCAGCGCTTCCTGAAGAAGATTCTCGCCGCCAATCCGGCCTGACCCCACCCGCGCCAGTCAGGCGCGGGAGCGACCCGGGGCGCTGATGGCGAAGAAGCGCTCGACCACGTCATCGCGCACCGGCCGGGTGAGCAGCGACACGCCCACGAACAATGGCAGGTTGACCAGCAGCCCCCAGAAGCCGGCATGCACGCCGAGGGGGTTGCGCCAGATCAGGGTGAAAGCGAGGGTCACGCAGAAACCGGCGACGATACCGGCGATCACCCCGGCGGTGGAGGCCCGGGTCCACACGAACATGCCGATGAAGGCTGGCAGCACCTGGGTGGCGAAGCCGAGCCCCACCAGCAGGATCATCACCAGGTTGCTCGGCTCACTGATCGCCACCGGGGCGACGATCAGCGCCATGATCGGGACCAGCAGCCGCCGTGCCAGTCGCGCCGTGGCGATATCGTCCAGCCGCCACAGCGGCTGGGCGATATCGCGCGCATAGGCCATGGCCACCGAGTGCAGAAACGGCTCGCATGAGGACATCGCCGCGGCCAGGGTGCCCGCCCCCAGCAGCCCCACCAGCCAGACCGGAAGGTGGCCGAGGGCGTAGCTCAAGGCCACGGTATCGGCGCGTTCGAGCTGCGGCAGCGCGAGGATGCCGATGAAGCCCACCACCACCATCGGCAGCACCACGATGTAGTAGGTCGGCAGCCAGGTCGCGCTGCGCCGGATGGTGTCGGCCGAGCGGGCGCTCATCCACTGACTCCATACCGGCGGCATGAACGACAGCATCGAGACGATGATCGAGGTGGTCCAGAAGGCGAAGCTCATGTCACCGCCCGCCCCCGGCAAGGTCAGGAAGTCGGGACGCTCCGCCTGCAGACGCGCGAAGATGGCGCCGAAGCCCAGCTCGCCGCTGGCGGTATGGGCCGACCACAGCCCCACGCTCCACGCCACCACCAGCATCAGCACACCCTGAAAGGCGTTGGTCAGACCGATGGCGTGCTGCCCACTGACGTAGAGATAGAGCGCCATCGCCGCCAGGATCAGAATCACCCCTGCCCAGACCGGAATGCGCCCGCCGCTCATCACCGCCAGGATGTAGGCCGAGCCCATGGTCTGCAGCACCGCATAGGCCAGCGAGCCGATCGACATCACCAGCGCCGCCAGGCCACCCAGCAGCGGACTCTGATAACGGTCGGCGATGGCCGCCCCCTGGGTGACGTGGCCGAAGCGCCGGCCGAACTCCCACACCCGCGGACCGCAGTACCAGGCCACCAGCGCCAGATAGGAGAGATAGATCACCACGTAGAAGACCGCGACGCCCTTGCTGTAGGCCCAACCGGGCGCGCCCATGAAGGTGTAGGCGCTGATGCTGCCGGCGGCGATCAGCAGATAGAGGGTCACCGTCCCCATGCTGCGTCCGGCGACGCCCCACTCCTCCAGGCTGTCCATGACGCGACCGCGGCGCGCGCCCAGGCCGATCACCAGCGCCACCGCGACATAGCTCAGGGTGATCCACAGCGGGGCCAGACTGCTCGTCGACAGGCTAGTCATCCCCGCGTGCCCTCCGCGCCAGCCAGCGGTTGCCCAGCAGCATGGCGATCCAGCAGCCGGCCACGATCGCATAGGCCCATAGCGCCAGCCACGGCAGCCCGAACGCCAGCCGCGCCCGATTGACCCCGGCCACCACCGGCCACAGGCCCATCATGATCAGGCCCAGGAACAGCAGCAACAGACCCCAGCCCGCCGCCGAGCGCGGGCGTACCACGAAATGCTTCATCGATGTTCCCACAGTGTTTCACGAGTTTTCACGGCCCCATGCGGCGGCCAGCGACAGGATAACGTATCGCACCGGGGAGCGCGGCAGGGCCCTGTCGATGGCCGGCACGGTGATGAAGAGGACGCGAGCGTAGCGCGCCCGGTGCGATGAATCGGCGCCTAATCCGGCGAACTGCTAGGCTGCAGAGATCATTCGCGTTCAAGGACCTCCATGCCGCAACGACGCTCTCGACTCCGTGACGGGCTGCGCTTCAGCGCGTCCGCCGGCTATACCGCCAAGGGCCTGATCTATATCGCGGTGGGCTGGCTCGCCCTGCTCACCACCATCGGCCTGGGCGGCAGCGAGAGCGGCACCAGCGAGGTGATCCGCAAGATCGCGCTATGGCCCTTCGGCAGCGTGCTGCTGGTGCTGCTCGGCCTGGGTCTGGTCTCCTACGTGGCCTGGCGCCTGGGGCAGGCGATCTGGGACACCGAGCACAAGGGTAACGACTGGAAGGGCTGGCTGCAGCGGCTGGGATTCGCCCTCAGCGCCGGGCTCTACGCCACCCTGGCGTGGCAGTGCGCGACCCTGCTGATGCACAGCGTGGCGAGCTCTTCGCAGGAGGATAACCGCCGCCGCACCGAGTGGCTGCTGGGCGTCCCCGGCGGGCGCTGGCTGCTGCTGGCGGTGGGGTTGGGCTTCGTCGCAGTCGGCGTGCATCAGCTCGTGCGCGCCTGGCGCCGCGCCTACCGCAAGAACTGGCATCTCGACCAGCGCCCCAACCCGCCGCTGCCGCTGCTCGAGGGCATTGCCAGACTCGGGCTGGCCGCCCGTGGGGTGACCTTCATCCTGATCGGCGGCCTGCTCGGTCTGGCTGCCTGGCAGCTCTCGCCCAGCCAGACCCAGGGGCTGGGCGGCGCCCTCGACCTGCTGGCCCACCAGCCCTACGGCGACTTCCTGCTGGGCGGTGTCGCCTGCGGGCTGATCGCCTACGGCGGCTACTGCTTCATCAATGCGGGCTATCGCCGCGTGCGTCATCCCCGCTGACCTGAACACGCCAGCATGACAAAGGCCGCGGATGCGGCCTGGAAGGATCGACACAGCGCGCCGGCGCCGCGACCGCCGTCACGGCACCGAGCTGCCTGCTGGGCGATGCAGCCCAGCAGGGAGCCAAGATACGCAGCCGATACCGAAAGGGAGGCCGAGAGAGATACCGCGCCGGCACCCTCAGCTCAGCATCAGCGCCCCGCCGGCCGCAGCGATGGCGGCACCGATACCGCGCAGCCAGCGGCTGTCACGCTGGGCCAGCCAGGCACCGGCATGGCGCCCGACCAGGGTGATCGCCACGCTGGTGACCACGAAGCCCAGCGCATAGAGCAGCGCCGAGGCGCCGGGGGCCAGCTCGCTGCCGTGGGCATGGCCGTGCAGCAGGATGAACGCGAACACCAGCGTGCCACCCACCGCGCTGGGCAGCTTGACCAGCGTCGCCAACAGCACACCCGCCAGCAGCACGCTGGAGGCGATGCCGAACTCCACGCCCAGCAGCGGCACCCCGGCCCAGGCCAGACCGGCACCACACACCATACCCAGGGCGATCAATGCAGGCATCGCCCGGCGCAGCGTGGGCGCCTGACGGCAGCTCCACAGCCCGATCGCCAGCATCGCCAGCAGATGATCGAGACCGGTCAGCGGGTGCATCAGCCCGGCCAGGAAGCTGCCACCGTGGGTATGCGGCAGATGCCCCGGATGGGCATAGGCCACCGAGGCCAACAGCAGTGCCAGCGGGGCACCGAGCCAGGCCAGATAGCGCGCCGCGCGACGAGAGGGTTGAGCTTGCATGGGTCACTCCTTGTGGATGGTGGGTGATGGGTAGTGGCTTGGGTGTGAAGGCGTCGACATCAGCGTGAACAGGGCCGATTCACTCGGCGCACAGCAGCGCCTGGTCGGGCCGCGCCCGCTGCGCCTCACCGCGGCGCTCCGGCAGCATGCCGCGGTCGAGAATGAAGCGCACGATGGTCTCGACGCCGACGCCGTCATAGAGATTGGCGAACACGAAGGGGCGCGGGCCACGCATCATCTTGGCGTCACGCTCCATGACCTCGAGCGAAGCGTGCACGCGCTCGGCGATATCGATCTTGTTGATGATCAGCAGATCCGACTTGGTGATCCCCGGCCCGCCCTTGCGCGGGATCTTGTCGCCGGCGGAGACATCGATCACATAGAGGGTCAGATCGGAGAGTTCGGGGCTGAAGGTGGCGGCGAGGTTGTCGCCCCCCGACTCCACCAGCACCAGCTCCAGCGTCGGATGCCGCGCATGGAGATCGTCGATCGCCGCCAGGTTCATCGAGGCGTCTTCGCGGATCGCGGTATGCGGGCAGCCGCCGGTCTCGACACCGATGATGCGGTCGGCGTCGAGGGCGTCATGGCGCAGCAGGAAGTCGGCGTCCTCACGGGTATAAATGTCGTTGGTGACCACCGCAATATCGTAGTGCTCGCGCAGTGCCAGGCAGAGCTGCTTGAGCAGTGCGGTCTTGCCGGACCCGACCGGGCCCCCGACGCCAACTCGCAGACAGTGTTGCATATCCCTCTCTCCTTTCGTCTTCGCGCCGCCCCATCCCGCCACGGCGCGGCGTACCTATTCCGGATGAAACCTCGGTATGACATCGGGTAAGCCCCGGAAGGCTCATCCCGATGCCGACATCAGCTGCGAAACAGTCGCGAGTACTGTGTCTCGTGCAGCGCACTGGCCAGAGCCAGCCCCGGCAGCGCCGGGCCCAGGGCATCGTCATCGAGCTCGGCGGCCCGCGTCACCGCTGCCGCCAGTGCCGGGCGCAGCCGCTCCACCAGCCGCTGGGCCGCGGTCTGCCCCAGCGGCAACGCCTTGCACGCCGCTGCCAGCTGGTTCTCGAGCCAGGCCCAGGCGAATCCCAGCTGGGCATCCGCCAGCGCGATGCCGCGCCGCTGCGCCGCCCAGGCGAACAGCGTGACGTAGGTGGGCGTCGGCGGTAGCCAGCCATCTTCCGGCAGCAGCCCCAGATCGCCGAGCAGGCGCGCCAGCGACTGCCCCAGGCGCAGATCCTCCTCGGCCAGCTCGTGGGTCTCACGATTGGCCAGCAGCCAGTCGTTCCAGGCCGCCAGCGCCTCGCGATCCCCGCTCTCCCAGGCTTGCCACAGGCGTTCGAGCAGCGGCAGTTCGCAGCGGGCCAGGCCATCCTCGAGCACTCCGTCAAGCCAGGCACCGAGACTCGCTTCGTCCCTCACCCAGCCGAGTTCGAAGGCGCTTTCCAGCCCCTGCGACCAGGCAAAGGCGCCGATCGGCAGCGCCGGGCTCACCAGCTGCATCAGACCCAGCAGCGCCAGGGGCGAGCGTGTCGACTCTTCTGCCACGCTCAGTGCTCGTGGCCGCGGCCGCGCGGCACGAAGTCATAGACCAGAGCACCCCCGGTAGCGCCACGCTCAGACTCGTGCTCGTGCTCGTGCGTGTGGCCGTGACCGTGATCATGTCCATGACTGTGGCCATGGGCGTGGCCTTCGGCATAGGCCCCGGACTCCGGATCGAAGGGCGCGCGGTGGCGCTCTAGGGTCGCCCCCAGGCGGGTCGCCAGCGCCTCCAGCACATGGTCGGGCGGAAAACGCACCCAGCCGCACTCGCCCTCGGCACCCAGTGCCAGCTGCACATGGCGGTTGCCCAGGTGGTAGCAGAGCCTGGCCAGCGCCAGCGTGCCCTCGACCCGGGCCGTGACCACCGGCTCGTCGGCGGCGCGCACCGCGATCACCTCACCGCTCTCGGCGCGCAGCAGCGCACCGTGGCGCAGCACCGGCCCGCGGTCGAGAAACAGCCCCAGCTCGCGCCCGGCATCGCTGGTGGCCTTGAGGCGCCCGCGGCAGCGCAGCTCGAAGGGGAGCGTGACGCTGTCGTCGGCGACAATGTCACAGGCCGCGTCCAGGCGCTCGATCAACTTCAACATCGTGTCGTCCTTCTCGTCCGCATCAGAACAAATGGTAGCGCTGGGCCAGCGGCAGAGTGGCCGCGGGCTCGCAGGTGAGCAGTTCGCCATCGGCGCGCACCTCGTAGGTCTGCGGGTCGACCTCGAGCTGCGGGCAGGCGTCGTTGAGTTTCATGTCGCGCTTGCGCACCCCGCGCACGTCCTGAACCGCGACCAGGCGGCTCGCCAGATCCAGGCGTTCGCCCACGCCCGCCGCCAGCGCTGCCTGGCTGACGAAACTGACCCGGGTGGCGCTGGCGGCGCGACCGAAGGCGCCGAACATCGGCCGGTAGTGCACCGGCTGCGGGGTCGGAATCGAAGCGTTGGGATCGCCCATGGGCGCCGCCGCGATCATCCCGCCCTTGAGGATCAGCGCCGGCTTGACGCCGAAAAAGGCCGGATCCCACAGCACCAGGTCGGCCAGTTTGCCGACTTCCACCGACCCCACCTCATGGGCCAGGCCGTGGGTGAGCGCCGGGTTGATGGTGTACTTGGCGATATAGCGCCGGGCGCGGAAGTTGTCGCAGCCGCGCTCGACATCCTCCGCCAGCAGGCCGCGCTGTGTCTTCATCTTGTGCGCGGTCTGCCAGGTGCGGCAGACCACTTCGCCGACCCGGCCCATGGCCTGGGAGTCGGAGGCGATCATCGAGATCACGCCGAGGTCGTGGAGGATGTCCTCGGCGGCGATGGTCTCGCGACGGATGCGCGAATCGGCGAAGGCCACGTCCTCGGGGATATTGGGGTCGAGGTGGTGGCACACCATCAGCATGTCGAGATGCTCGTCGACGGTGTTCACGGTGTAGGGTCGCGTCGGATTGGTCGACGACGGCAGCACGTAATCCTTGGCGCAGGCGGTGATGATGTCCGGCGCATGGCCGCCCCCGGCGCCCTCGGTGTGATAGGTGTGGATCCCACGCTCCTTGAACGCGGCCAGGGTATCCTCGACGAAGCCCGACTCGTTGAGGGTGTCGGTATGGATCGCCACCTGAACGTCGTAGCGCTCGGCCACGCTCAGGCAGTTGTCGATGGAAGCCGGCGTGGTGCCCCAATCCTCGTGCAGCTTGAGCCCGATCGCCCCGGCCACGATCTGCGCTTCGAGCGCCTCGGGCTGGCTGGCGTTGCCCTTGCCGAGCAGGCCGATGTTCATCGGCAGGGTGTCGATCGCCTGGAGCATCTTGCCCAGGTGCCACTCCCCCGGGGTACAGGTGGTGGCGTTGGAGCCGGTGGCGGGCCCGGTACCACCGCCGAGCATGGTGGTGACCCCGCTCATCAGCGCCTCCTCCACCTGCTGCGGGCAGATGAAGTGGATATGGGCATCGATCGCCCCGGCGGTGAGGATCTTGCCCTCGCCGGCGATCACCTCGGTGCCCGGGCCGATGACGATGGTCACCGCCGGCTGCACGTCAGGGTTGCCGGCCTTGCCGATGGCGGCGATACGCCCCGCCTTGAGACCGACATCAGCCTTGACGATCCCCCACCAGTCGAGGATCAGCGCATTGGTGATCACGGTGTCCATCACCGCCTCATCGCAGCGCTGGCTCTGGCCCATGCCATCTCGGATCACCTTGCCGCCGCCGAACTTCACCTCGTCGCCGTAGTGGGTATGGTCCTGCTCCACCTCGATCCACAGCTCGGTATCGGCGAGCCGCACCCGGTCGCCCACGGTGGGGCCATACATATCGGCATAGGCCTGACGTGAAATCTTCACCATCAGTTCGCCTCCTGATCTTGGCCATCTCGGTCGCGTGAGCTCCGCGTGTCTTCGGGCACGTCGGT
This sequence comes from Salinicola sp. RZ23, assembly GCF_003206675.1. NCBI lineage: Bacteria > Pseudomonadati > Pseudomonadota > Gammaproteobacteria > Oceanospirillales > Halomonadaceae > Salinicola > Salinicola sp. RZ23. Next base: position 214,891 of record NZ_PZJK01000009.1, on the reverse strand, counting down.
TCGCGCATCTTCGGTTCGCGCGTCTTCGGGCGCGTTAGTTCGCGCGTCTTCGGGCGCGTCGGTTCGCGCGGCATCGGGCGCGCTAGAGAGCGCGCCCATGACCTCGCCGCGGAAGCCGTAGACATGCCGTCGGCCGGCGAACGGCACCAGCGTCACCGCCCGGCGCTGCCCGGGCTCGAAGCGGATCGCCGAGCCCGCCGGTACGTCGAGCCGATAGCCCCGCGCGACGCCACGGTCGAACTCGAGCGCCGGATTGGTCTCGGCGAAGTGGTAGTGCGAACCGACCTGGATCGGACGGTCGCCGGTGTTGCCCACCGTCAGGGTGATCGAGTCCAGCCCCGCGTTGAGCTCGATCTCGCCCTCTTGCAACTGGTATTCACCGGGAATCATGGTCGCCCCTCAGAAAGTGCTCACAAAATGCCTGCGCTCGGCAATACGGCGTTGAAATCGACCTCGTACGCGAGCCCGAGCTCGGCGCCCCCGTCAAAATACTCATTTACTCAAGTAAACTGGTGCGCCAGCCCGGTCCTTTTTTCGCCCGCTTTCGCCTTAGCTACGCGCCCCGATCTGGCCTTCGCTCGTCGAATTTGTAACCACCGTCTTACACGATGGGTGAATGCACGGTCACCAGCTTGGTGCCGTCGGGAAAGGTCGCCTCGACCTGCACTTCGGGGATCATCTCGGCGACCCCCTCCATCACGTCGTCGCGGGTCAGGATCTCGCGACCGTAGCCCATCAGCTCGGCCACGCTACGCCCGTCGCGGGCGCCTTCGAGAATCTCGAAGCTGATCAGCGCCACCGCTTCCGGGTAGTTGAGCTTGAGCCCGCGCGCACGGCGGCGCTCGGCCAGCTGTGCGGCGGAGAACAGCAGCAGCTTGTCTTTGTCTCGGGGTGTCAGTTCCATCGCCTCGTCTCCAGGGCTTGCGGGCGCAGGGCGCCCTTGATCGTTATGGAAACGCTGCATAAATGCCTGCGCTAGCGAATCGCTGCGTTGCGTGGTACTCGAACACTCGCCTAACCCCATGTTATGTCTCGTGTTCTGTGTTCCATGCGCCTTGCGCTTCATCTCGCTCGTCGATTTATTCAGCGTTTCCTCATCGGCGGCAGTGTCGGGTGCGCCAGCCGTATCAGGTGCGCCAGATGCGCGGCTCGCACGCCTCGCGCTCGGCCAGCAGCGGCCGCAGCGTCTGCCAGGCAGCCTGGCAGTAGTCCCAGGCCTGGTTGCGCGAGTCGCCCAGATAGCGCAGCAGCAGTACGCCGAGACGCTGGGTGACGGCCCACTGCGGGGCCGCCGGCAGCGCCTCGCGCAGCGCCGCCACCGCTGCCTCGGGGGACGCCAGCCCGGCCGCCCACAGGGTCGCCTGGACGCTCGCCCCGCCCTGCCCCCAGCGCCCCCGGAAGCGTGCGTGATGCGGATCGAGCGGCTGACGCTCGAGCCACAGCGGACGGCCGTCGCGGGTCAGGCGGAAGCGCTGTTCGATGGCGCCGCTGACGAACGGCAGTGCGCCCTCCGGACGTCCCAGCGCCATCACCTCCCAGCCCAGGCAGCAGGCGTCGCCGCTGAGCGCGACCGTGGTGCTCTGCACCCCGCGCGAACCGTCGAAGGCGATGGTCTCCTGGGGCAGCCACTCGAGCAGCCCGCCGGCGGCGACCTGCAAGTGATTGCTCTGCTGCCAGGTCACGCCCTGGCTGTCGGCGCGGTAGAGCTTGGTCGCCGCCGGCGTGGTCAACAGCGCATGGGCGTCGGCCTCGACCGCGATCTCCAGCGCCAGCGCATCACCACTGACCAGCCCGCCCGGCGGGTGCAGCAGATAGACGTGGCAGGGCTCGACCAGCGCCGGGTGCAGCGGCTCGGGGTAGAACGGCCGCTGCACCCGCAGTGGCCCGCGATGGTGCGCCCGGGTCAACCGGGTGCGCCCGCCGTGCGCAGTCTCGCGCCGGTCGAAGGCGAGCGCCAGCCGCGCCTCCCAACGGCGCCCGGCGTCGAAGCGGTGGCCGGAGTCCGGGGGGCTCGGATGGCGTTGCGGTGCGGGGTCTGCGCTCATACCGTGAGATGTCGCCGAATCAGGTCGTCGTCGAGATCGGAGATGTCACCGCTGGCCACGGCCTGGCCCCGATCCATGATCATGAAGCCGTCGGCGTAGCGGCGCGCGAACGGCAGTTTCTGCTCGACCAGCAGCACGGTCAGCCCGGCCTCGCGGTTGAGCCGCCGGATCACCTCGCCGATCTGGGCGACGATATTGGGCTGGATGCCCTCCCCCGGCTCGTCGAGGATCAGCAGGCGCGGGTCGAGCACCAGCGCCCGCCCGATCGCCAGCTGCTGCTGCTGGCCGCCGGAGAGGTCGCCTCCGCGACGATAGCGCATCTCACGCAGGACCGGGAACAGCTCAAAGATGCGCTCGGGAATGCGTCGCTGGCGGTCACGCCGCGCCGGCAGGCCGATGCGCAGATTCTCTTCCACCGTGAGGGTGGGGAAGATCTGCCGCCCCTGGGGCACATAGCCGATCCCCAGACCGGCACGCGCCTCGGCACGCCTGGGCAGCAGCGGCTCACCATCGAAGTGAATAGTGCCGCCACGGGCGCTCACCTCCCCCATGATGGTCTTCAAGAGCGTGGTCTTGCCGACCCCGTTGCGCCCCATCACACAGGTGCAGCGCCCGGCCGGCACCGTCAGCGACAGGCCCCGCAGGATATGGCTCTCGCCGTAGTACTGATCGAGGTTGTCCACGCTCAGCATCCGCTCGCCTCCTCGTCACCGCCCAGATAGACCTCCACCACCCGCGGGTCGCTGGCCACCTGATCCAGGCTACCCTCGGCCAGCACGCTGCCCTGGTGCAGCACCGTGACCTTGCGCGCGATCTCGCGTACGAACCCCATGTCATGCTCGACCACCACCACCGACTGCTGCCCCGCCAGCCGCATCAGCAGCTCGGCGGTGCGCTGCATCTCCGGCTCGGTCATGCCGGCTACCGGTTCGTCCACCAGCAGCAGGCGCGGGCGCTGCATCAGCAGCATGCCGATCTCCAGCCACTGCTTCTGACCGTGGGAGAGCACGCCGGCGAGCCGGTGCCGCTCGGCGGTCAGGCCGATGGTCTCCAGCACCTCGTCGATGCGCGCCTGCCCGGCGCCATCGAGCCGCGCCAGCAGGGTCTTCCACACACGGCGATCACCGGCCATGGCCAGTTCCAGATTCTCGCTCACGTCGAGCGCCTCGAACACCGTCGGCTTCTGGAACTTGCGCCCGATGCCGAGATTGGCGATCCGCGGCTCGTCCAGGGTCAGCAGATTGTGCCGGCTGCCGAACCACACCTGGCCGCTGTCCGGGCGCGTCTTGCCGGTGATGATATCCATCATGGTGGTCTTGCCGGCCCCGTTGGGGCCGATGATGCAGCGCAGCTCACCGTCGTCGATGGTGAGATCGAGTCGATTGATGGCACGAAAACCGTCGAAGCTGACGCTGACATCCTCCATGTAGAGAATCGGCCCGTGACGAACGTCCACCGGCGACTGCGCCGGCAGCATGAAGTCGAACACCCGGTCGGGGCGCGACAGCTCGCGTAGCTGCTGCACCCGAGTGCGTGCGCTCTGATTCATGTCGCTCCCTCCTGCCGGCGTCGCCATGCCAGCACCCCGGCGATCCCGCGGGGCAGCGCCATGGTCACCACCACGAACAGCCCGCCGAGCAGGAACAGCCAGGCATCCGGCATCGCACCGGTCAGCACGGTCTTCAGATAGTTGACCACCAGCGCACCGAGCAGCGCGCCGAACAGCGTGGCCCGCCCGCCCAGCGCCACCCACACCACCACCTCGATCGAGAACAGCGGGGCGAAGGTGCTGGGATTGATGATGCCCACCTGGGGCACGTAGAGCGCGCCGGCGATCCCCGCGATCATCGCCGAGACCACGAACAGCGAAAGCTTGACGTGCTCGACCCGATAGCCGAGAAAGCGCACCCGCGCCTCGGCGTCACGGGTCGCCACCGCGACCCGCCCCAGCCGCGAGACCACGATCGCCCGGCACAACCAGAACGCCAGCAGCACGGCGCTGCCGGAAGCCACGAACAGCGCCACGGTCATGCCGTCAGCGGCCAGACGGAAGCCGAGCAGCTCGCTGAAGCGCGTCAGCCCGGTGCTGCCGCCCATCCCCATCTCATTGCGGTTGAAGGCCAGCATCAGGGCAAAGGTCATCGCCTGGGTGATGATCGAGAAGTAGACCCCGGTCACCCGCGAGCGGAAAGCCAGCCAGCCGAACGCCAGTGCCAGGATCCCCGGCGCCAGCACCACCGCCAGTGCCGCCAGCGGGAAGCTCGCCATCAGCCCCTGCCAGCCGGACAGGGACCCGCCCTGGGCATTGAGATAGAGCCCCATGGCGTAGCCGCCGAGGGCGAAGAAGGCGCCGTGGCCGAGGCTGAGGATGCCCAGGTAGCCCCAGATCAGATCCACCGCCAGCGCCAACAGCATGTAGGTGAAGTACTTGCCCAGCAGCGCCACCGTGGCGCTGCTCACATACAGCGGGTTGCTTGCGGGCAGCGCATGCAGCCCCAGCACCAGCAGCATGCCGCCGATCAGCAGCGCCGAGGTGATCAGCGTGGCGCGGGAGAGAAATGCCTGCCGCGAGCGATCCCGGTTCGGGTCGAGGGATGAGTGACTCATGAGACGCGTCCTTTGGGCGCAAAGATCCCCTGTGGGCGTTTCTGGATGAACAGGATCACTCCGACCAGTACGATGATCTTGGCCAGCACCGCACCGACCCAGGGCTGCAGCACCTGGTTGATCACCCCCAGCGACATCCCGGCGACCAGGGTGCCCCACAGATTGCCGACACCGCCGAACACCACCACCAGGAAGGAGTCGACGATATAGCCCTGGCCCAGGTTCGGCCCCACGTTGGTGAGCTGCGACAGCGCCACCCCGGCAAGCCCCGCGACGCCGGCCCCGAGCCCGAAGGTCAGCATGTCGACCCGCGCCGCACGCACGCCCATCGCCCGTGCCATGGCGCGGTTCTGGGTCACTGCGCGCACCTCCAGGCCGAGCCGGGTGTAGCGCATCAGCGCCCACAGCGCGGCAAACACCAGCAGGCAGAAGCCAAGCACGCCGAGGCGATTCAGGGTCAGCGACAGCGCATCGTTGATCTGCCAGGCGCCCTGCAGCCAATCCGGCGACGCCACCCGCCGGTTGAGCGGCGAGAACAGCGTGCGCACCAGCTGCTGCAGGATCAGGCTCAGGCCGAAGGTCGCCAGCAGCGTCTCCAGCGGCCGCCCCTTGAGAAAGCGAATCACCGTACGCTCGATCAGCACGCCGAACGCGCCGGCGACCAGGAAGCCGCCGGGGATCGCCAGCAGCAGCGCCAGCCCCGGCTGCCCCGGCAGCGCCTGCTGGATCAGCCAGGTGGTGTAGGCACCGATCATGATCAGCTCGCCGTGGGCCATGTTGATCACCCCCATGACGCCGAAGGTGATCGCCAGGCCGATCGCCGCCAGCACCAGGATCGAGCCCGCGCTCAAGCCGAAGAACAGCGTCTGTGCGCGGTCGTACCAGGCGCGTTTGCGCTCGATGCCGTCGAGCACCCGCTGCGCCTGTGCGGCGAGCTCGCCGTCACCCGCCGCCAGCGTCGTCAGGCTGTTGCGTACTCGCGTGTCGAGATTGCCGGCGAGAGTATCGAGGGCCCCGGCGTCGCCCTGCTGCGCGGCATACAGCGCGAGCGCCACACCCAGACGCGCACGCACGGCTTGGCTCTCTTCCTGCTCGCGGCTGGCGCGCACGCTCTCGACATTGTCGGCGCTCACCTCACCGATCAAGCGGTCCGCCGCCGCCAGACGTGCACGCTCGTCACCCTCGGCCAGCGAGAGCGAGGCGATCATGCCCTGGAGCTGGGTGCGCAGCGCGTTGTTGATCTTGAAGATATCCACCGTACGCCGGGAGCCGCTGCCGGCATCGGCAAAGGTGATCGCGTCGATCAGCGGCCACTCGCGGCCGCTGTCGTCGGTGACGATATAGAACTGCTCACCGCGGCGCTCCTTGCCCAGGCGGCCATCGAGCAGCGCCTGCAACCAGCGCGTCTTCTGGGTCGCCTGGCTGTCGGCGATCGCCTGGGCGGCCTCGCCCTTGGCCTGAAAACTGCGCGTATCGAGCGCCTGCAACAGCGCTCTGGCCTGTGTCTCGTTGACCGCCGCCGACGCCGTGGTGGCCAGCGCCGCGCACAGCAGCAGCAGGCCGAGCAGCAGCGAGTGGCAAAGCCTGCGACCGCGCTGGCGGTCCCCGCCGAGGGAATTCATCATCATGGTGGAACGCTCATGCTGCGTTGCCGTTAGCCCCGCGCCATCCGAACGGCGGCGCGGGCACGTGCGCGGGCGGCGGGCGCCGCGGCATGGCCGCGGCCGGGCCCCGCCCCCCGATCAGTTCGTCCCTGCGCCGTCTTCGCAGACCATGCGCTCGACATCGAGCTTTCCGCAGCGCAGCGGCGCACGCCAGTCGCTGATCAGGTTCTTCGACGCCGGCAGATAGTCGGACCAGGCGTCACCGGCCACCGTGGTCGGGGTCTGCCATACCACGCTGAACTGACCGTCATCCTGGATCTCGCCGATCATCACCGGCTTGGTGATGTGGTGGTTGGGCATCATCGTCGCCGCACCGCCGGAGAGATTGGGCACGGTCACGCCGATGATCGCGTCCTTGACCACGTCGACATCGGTGGTGCCGGCCTCCTCGACCGCCTTGAGCCACATGTTGAAGCCGATGTAGTGAGCTTCCATGGGGTCGTTGACCACCGCGTCCTTATTGCCGGTGTAGGCGACCCAGGCATCGATGAAGTCGTAGTTGGCGTCGCTGTCGACGCTCATGAAGTAGTTCCAGGCCGCCAGATGACCGACCAGCGGCGCAGTGTCGATACCGGTCAGCTCCTGCTCGCCGACCGAGAACGCCACCACCGGGATGTCCGAAGCCTTGATCCCCTGGTTGGCGAGTTCGTTGTAGAACGGCACGTTGGCATCGCCGTTGATGGTCGAGACCACCGCGGTCTTCTTGCCCTGGCTGCCGAAGTCCTTGACCCGGGAGACGATCGACTGCCAGTCGCTGAAGCCGAACGGCGTGTAGTTGACCATGATATCGTCGTCCGCCACGCCGTTCTCCTTGAGGTACGCCTCGAGGATCTTGTTGGTGGTGCGCGGATAGACGTAGTCGGTGCCCAGCAGCGCCCAGCGCTCGACGCCCTGTCCCATCAGGTAGTCGACCGCGGGGATCGCCTGCTGGTTGGGCGCGGCGCCGGTATAGAAGATGTTCTCGGAGGACTCCTCGCCCTCGTACTGCACCGGATAGAACAGCAGACCGTTGAGCTCCTCGACCACCGGCAGCACCGCCTTGCGCGAGGCCGAGGTCCAGTTGCCGAAAATGACGTCGACTCGCTTGTCACCGGTAAGCAGGGTGCGCGCCTGTTCGGCGTAGAGCGACCAGTCCGAGGCCGGGTCCATCACCACCGGCTCCAGCTGGCGCCCCAGCAGACCGCCCGCCTTGTTCTGCTGGTCGATCAGCATCAGCATCTCGTCTTTCAGCGTCGATTCGCTGATCGCCATGGTCCCGGAGAGGGAGTGGAGGATACCGACGCGGATCGGGCCATCGTCGGCGGCCAGCACCGGCGCAGAGAGACCTGCCAGCGTGGTGGCGAGGGCGGAGGTTGCGATCAGTTTGCGTAGGGCTGTTGTTGTCATGAGACGCTCCTGAAGAATCCCTGGATGGGTGCCCGGCGCCGCCGGCGCACCCCGCCCTGGCTCTCATGCATTTTCCGTGCCCTTTTTTCCTGCGCCGACACCCTTGTATACAAAAAAGTCGCGCATCGCGCACCGTCAGCGCGCGTCATGACCGCTCAGGGCGCGCCCCGAGGCGCTTCCCTAGGCGCCTGGAGTTCGTCTCGGTATTAGATTCATGAGTCAGGTCAAGACGTTGGCAGCACCGCCCGACACCGGGGCATATGCACCAGAATGGATACAAAAAAAGGCGCTCGTATCACGAGCGCCCCAAAAGCGTGCAAACCACCGATCGATACTCATCGACGCCAGCGCGCCTGTTCGTCAAAAACGCATCTCTCCCAGGGCCATCAATCCCGCCGCCCCCGCCTCGAGCTGGCGCGCGTGGGCCTCGCTGCGCGGCAACAAGCGGTCGAGGAAGTGCTGCCCCACGATCAGCTTGTCGCGATAGTCGGCCTCACCCAGGGCGCCGCCCTGGTCGAGCCCACGCACCACGGCGCGAGCCGCCTTCCACCACATCCAGGCGTAGACGCTGAGCCCGGTCAGCTGCAGGTAGTCGTGGGCCGCCGCACCGGCCTCGGCCGGGTCCTGGCGGGCGCGCTCGAGCAGCTGGCGGGTCGCTCGTTCCAGCCGCGCCGCAGCGGCCTCGGCAGCCGCATGGAAGGGCCGCAGGCGCGGGTTGGTGCCGCCACCATCCTCCAGGTCCGCGCGCAGACGCGCCAGCAGGCGCTCGACATACGCCCCCTCGTTACGCACCAGCTTGCGGCCCACCAGATCCATCGCCTGGATGCCGTTGGTGCCTTCGTAGATCATGGCAATACGCGCATCGCGCACGAACTGCTCGGCGCCCCACTCGACGCAGTAGCCGCTACCGCCATAGAGCTGTTGCGCCTCGACCGTGGCCTCGAAGCCACGATCGGTCAGAAACGCCTTGGCCACCGGGGTCAGCAGCGCCACCATCTCCTCGGCATGGGCACGGGTCTCGGCATCCGGATGGTAACGGGCGCGGTCGAGTTCACGGGCGACGAAGGCCGCGAACAGCCGCCCGCCTTCGTTCCAGGCGCGCACGTCCAGCGCCATGCGGCGCACGTCGGGGTGTACCAGGATCGGGTCGGCGGGCTTGTCCGGCGCCGCCGCACCGCCGGGGGCGCGGCTCTGCAGACGCTCGCGGGCGAAATCGATCGCGCTCTGGTAGGCGATCTCGCCCAGGCCCAACCCCTGCATGCCGATCGACAGCCGCTCGTAGTTCATCATCGTGAACATCGCCGCCAATCCCTGGTGCGGCTCGCCGATCAGCTCGCCCCGCGCCGCCTCGAAATGCATCACGCAGGTGGCACTGGCCTTGATGCCCATCTTGTGCTCGAGACCGCCGCACACCACGCCGTTGGCCTCGCCGGCCTGCCCCTCGGCATCGACCCGGCGCTTGGGCACCAGGAACAGCGAGATGCCCTTGGCACCCGGCGGTGCGTCGGGCAACTTGGCCAGCACCAGGTGAACGATATTGTCGGTGAGGTCGTGCTCGCCGCCGGTGATCCAGATCTTGCTGCCGGTGATGGCGTAACTGCCGTCATCGTTGGGCGTGGCACGGGTCTTGATCAGCCCCAAGTCGGTGCCGCAGTGGGGCTCGGTCAGGCACATCGTGCCCAGCCACTCGCCGGCGTAGAGTCGCGGCAGATAGCGCGCTCGGGTCGCCTCGTCGGCGTACTGGTCGAGCAGCAGTGCGGCGCCGTTGTTGAGCGCCAGATAGAGCGCGAAGCTCGAGTTGCTGGCGTAGAGCATCTCGTCGAAGGCCAGCGTGAGCAGCTTGGGCAAGCCCTGGCCGCCCAGTGCCGGGTCCCCGCCGAGACCGCACCAGCCCCCCTCGGCGAACTCGGCGAAGGCGGCGCGAAACCCCTGCGGCGTGGTCACCCGGGCGCCATCGAACTGGCACCCCTCGGCGTCGCCGCTGGCGTTCAGCGGCAGCAATTCGGCGGTGACCAGCCTGCCGGCCTCCTCCATCACCGCATCGGCAAGCTCGGCGTTGAGCTCGGCGGTGGCCGGCATCGCCGCCCATTCACGCTCGGCGGCGAAGACCTCTTCGCGCACGAAACGCAGATCGTTCAGCGGGGCTCGATAGTGTGCCATGACCTCTCCTGCGGCGAATGTCGAATGCAGCCAGTTTCAAACGTTCGTTTCAATATACGCCGAGTACGCTCCGAGGTGCACTCTGACCTTGGTCTAGCACGCTTGCCCGAGCCCTGCGTCGCCCTCCTGTCCGTGCCATCGCCGCCTTGTTCCAGGCGCCGTGCGACCTTGGTATAGACGCTGCGCGGCCGGACGTCGCGGGCAGGTACGTGGCGCGCGCGCCGGGGACGGTTGGAAGCGGCCACTTGATTCAGGATAATTACAAAACTTGCGCGTTCGTGACGATACGCCAGACTAGAGGCGCAATGGCGCATCGCCGCGACCGCCAGCAAGTCAATAACGGGACGCGATCTCGCCACGCCCTGAAGGCGTGGCCTGGTCCGTCATGTGGTAATCATTAGGGAGACGGCTAGTGGCTCAAGAAGATCCTAACAACCAGCCGGCCGCGCCGCAGGAAGGCGTACCGGCCCCCGAGGGACCCTCCAACCTGATCGATACCGACTACGTGATCGGTCAGGACAACATCAGGACCAACAAATTAGGCTTCGACGTCGATCTGCACGGCAAGGTCTTCTCGATCTCGTCACTGCTGATCCTGTTCTTCGTCATCATCACCCTGGCCCTGCCAGAGGAGATGGGGCCGATCTTCAACGGGGCAAGGAGCTTTCTCACCGACCACCTGAGCTGGCTGTTCCTGTTGGCCGCCAATATCTTCGTGCTGGTCTCTGTGGGGCTGATCTTCACCCCGCTGGGCAAGGTGCGCATCGGCGGCATGCATGCCAAGCCCGACTTCAGCTATGCCGGCTGGTTCGCGATGCTGTTCGCCGCCGGCATGGGCATCGGCCTGATGTTCTACGGCGTTTCCGAACCGATCACCCACTTCGGCACCTCGCTGTCCGGCGACTCCTGGGCACCGCTGGGTGGGGCCGCGGGCAATGACGCCGCTTCCCAGTCACTGGCCATGGCCGCGACGATCTTCCACTGGGGCCTGCACCCCTGGGGCATCTACGCAGTGGTCGCGCTGTCGCTGGCGCTGTTCTCCTTCAACAAGGGGCTGCCGCTGACCATGCGCTCGATCTTCTACCCGATCCTGGGTGAGCGCATCTGGGGCTGGCCCGGCCATATCATCGACATTCTGGCGGTCTTCGCCACCCTGTTCGGTCTGGCCACCTCGTTGGGTCTGGGCGCCTCCCAGGCGGCCGCGGGCCTCAACTACCTGTTCGGCGTGCCTGACAGCAACGTGACCATGGTCCTGCTGATCATCGGCATTACCCTGGTGGCGCTGGGCTCGGTCATGCTGGGCGTGGACAAGGGCGTACAGCGGCTGTCGCAGGTCAACATGGCGCTGGCCTTCATTCTGCTGATCTTCGTGATCTTCGTCGGTCCGACCCTGCTGCTCGCCACCGGCTTCGTCGAGAACATCGTCTCCTACCTGAAGTACCTGCCGGCACTGTCCAACCCGTTCGGCCGCGAAGACACCAACTTCGTCCATGGCTGGACCGCCTTCTACTGGGCCTGGTGGATCTCCTGGTCGCCGTTCGTCGGTATGTTCATCGCCCGCGTCAGCCGCGGCCGCACCGTGCGCGAATTCCTGATCGCGGTCCTGCTGGTGCCCACCGTGGTCTCGGTGATCTGGATGACCGCCTTCGGCGATACCGCTATCCACCAGCTGGTCAGCGACGGCTTCCAGGGCGTCAAGGACGCCGCCTTGCCGCTGCAGCTCTTCACCATGCTGGGGCAGCTGCCGCTGACCGCGATCACCTCGTTCCTCGGTATCGTGCTGGTGATGGTGTTCTTCATCACCTCCTCCGACTCCGGGTCACTGGTGATCGACTCGATCACCGCCGGCGGCAAGGTCGACGCGCCCAAGCCACAGCGTGTGTTCTGGGCACTGATCGAAGGCGCCATCGCCATTGCGCTGCTGCTGGGCGGCGGTCTGACCGCACTGCAAGCGGCGGTGATCACGACCGGGCTGCCCTTCACCATTGTATTGCTGGCGGCGTGCTACGCCATCATTCAGGGTCTGCGCTCCGAACCGCGCACCTGAAGCCAGTGCCGTAAACGCAACGAGCGGCCCACGGGCCGCTCGTTGTCGTTCTGGTTCTCGCTGCCATGTCAGAGCCGTGCAAGAACCTTCCGTCTCAGCCCGCCCGTCTCAGCCCACCTGTCTCATCCCTCCGTTTCACCGCCAGAGCGCGCCGACCGGCGTCTCCCAGCTGTAGTGATGGAGGATCTGCGCCTGCAGCAACTCCGCCGTGGCCAGCGAATCGATCAGCGCATGGTGTCCGGTATACGCCGGCAGGTTGTAGCGCTGACGGCTCTCGTGCAGGCGGATCGAAGCCACCGGACGCCCCGCCCAGCGGCGCAGTCGCGCCCACCAAGACTGACGATGGATACGCGCCTCCAGCGACATGGTATCGAGCATCGGAAACAGCAGCCCCTCACCGAGACGTTCACGGATCGCAGCGTCGAGGAAGGTGCGCTCGAGCTGACGATAGTGCACCACCACCAGCCGCCCGTGCAGAGACGCCAGCAGCTCGTCGATGATGGTGGAGAAGTCCGGCGCATTCTCCACTTCGGCGTGGGTGATATGGTGGAAGGTCACCGACTCGTCGCTCAGCCGCCGCCGCGGAGACAGCACCCAGTAGCGCCCCTCGGCGGGCCGGATACGCGCCAGCGTGAATGGCACCACGCCGACACTGACGATATCGTGACGCCCGGCATCGAGCCCGGTGGTCTCGAAGTCCATGGCCACCAGCGGTGCCTCGCCGATCGGCATCTCGGGATCCAGTCCACCGCCGGCGAAAAAGTCCGCCAGGCGCGCATCCTTGGCCTCCGCGGCACGCGCCGCGAGGTAGCGCGGCCACTCTTCGCGCTGGCGGCGGCGCACCTTCGCCCCCCGCCTCACGATGCGGTCTCGCCGCGCTCGGCACCCTGACTCCGCGAGGAGCCCTTGCCGGGCAGGGTATAGCGGAAGGAGAGAAACTTCTGGGCGTGGCTGATCGCCTCGAAGGCGTCCTTGAGGTGGTGGCGTTCACGACTGCCCACGTGCTCGGGGTCGACACTGTTGTCCGGCTCCTGGCCGTGCTCGATCGCCTCGGCCTGATGCCGAATGCGCACCATCGACAGGAATTCGAAGGCGTAACGCAGGCGCTCGGCGACCCCCTGCCCCACCAGCTTGGTCGCGGCGATGTCGTCGAGGCGGGCGAAGGTGTTCTGGGACTTGGAGCCACAGGCCAGCGCATGTACCCGCACCAGGTCGGTCAGCGGCGCGGTGCCGCGACGCTTCAAGTTGATCGACTTGCGATGCTCACCATCCTGTTCCATCACGAACTTGCGGAAGAAACCCAGCGGCGGCGTGCGGTTCTTGGCGTTACGCGCCAGCGCGGCGAGGAACAGCTCGCTGCGCGGTGCCTGCTCGGCGATCAGATCCTGCAGCGCCTCGACCATCGGCGCTTCACCGTGCACCGGTGCCAGATCGAAGAAGATCGAGCTGTGCAGCAGGCGCTCCGGGTTGGGCTCCCGCATCCACTTCTCGAAATAGCGCTTCCACACCGCCAACGGCTGACGCCAGCGCGGGTTGGTGGCCATGACATCCCCCTTGCAGTAGGCGTAGCCACAGCCGGCGAGACCGTCGCAGACGAACGTGGCCAGCGCTTCGAAATAGTCGCCGTGCTGCTCGGGGTCGTAGGCGTCGTCGAGTACCAGGGCATTGTCCTGGTCGGCATTGATGGTCGGCTCTTCCCGCGCCATCGACCCCAGCACCATGAAGCAATAGGGCACCGGCGGCGGCCCCAGCTCGGCCTCGGCGAGCTCCAGCAGACGCTGGGTGAAACCGCGTCCGATGGTCGCCAGGGCGCGGCTGATCATCTCCGAGTTGGCACCGTCGGCGACCATCCGCACGAAGCCGTTGCGCACCTCGGTGGAGAGCCGGGAGAGCTGGGTCGGGGTGTTCTGGACGAAGATATTGTTGACCAGGAACAGGCTGCTGTGGGTCTCGTGGCGCACGATGTCGGAGAGGTGCAGAATGCCCATGGGCTGACGGCGGTGCAGCACCGGGAGGTGATGCACCTGATTGCGCAGCATGCACAGCATCGCCTCGTAGACCGACTCGTCGGACTGGATCACGATCGGCCGCGACGACATCACCTCGCCCACCGGAGTCTGCGGCGACTTGCCCTCGGCCAGCACGCGGGTACAGAAATCGCGGTCGGTGAGGATGCCGTTGAGCTTCCAGTGGCGGCCATCGCGACCGACGAAGGTGTAGGGAGATTGCGATTCGGTGAGATCCACCACCAGCACACAGGTGGTGTTCTCGTCACGCATGCGCTGGGCCGCCGCCTGCAGCGTGGTATCGGCTTCCACCATCTGCGGCTGGCGCGTGATCAGCTTGCGTACCCGGGTGGTCATGAGCCCGCTGTCGTCGCGCTGCTGCTGGACCGTGACCTTGAGCCGCCCACCGGTATCGACGAACTCGGAGAAGTCGTCATCCACGTCGCAGATCTCGTCGAATATCTCCGCCGGCACGAAGTAGATCAGGGTGTCCTCGATCGCCTGCACCGGATAACGCACCCGGCGCTGATGGAGCAGATCCGAGTAGCCGAAGATGTCGCCCTCGCCCAGACGATTGAACAGCCGCCCGCTGCGCTGGTACATCTCCACCGCGCCGCTGCGGATATACCACAGCGAGTCGATCGGCTGATCCTTGGAGAGCAGCTCGCTGCCGGCCTGGAAGTAGCGAATCTCGATCGACCCGGCGATGCGATCGAGCAGATCATCCGAAAGATGATCGAAGGGCGCGAATTGTGCCAGATGGCCGCGGATGTCCAACTGCTCGATATTCATGACGGCCTCCCGGCCCAGCAACGTCGATTCTCTGCATTCTCGAAGCGCCGGGCAGTGGCGTCAACGCGCAGTGGCCGACGCCCCGCGCGGATCACGCCGATGCGTCAGGCGCTATCCGCCCGTGAGAGCGGCGTGGGGTGCTTGCCCTCGACCCAGCCCAGGGCGCCGCTGGCCGCAGGCTGGAACCAGGCGAGGCGCGAGGCCAGCGCGACCACGCTGCCGATCACGATCAGCGTCGGCGGCCGTGGGGTAGCGTCGGCGAGGCTTGCCGGCAGGGTCTCGAGGGTGCCCAGATGCACGCGCTGGCTGGCGGTGGTGCCCTGCTCGACCAGCGCCAGTGGCGTCTGAGCATCGAGACCGTGGGCGATCAGCTGGCGGCGGATCAGGTCGAGGGCGCCGAGGCCCATATAGAACACCAGCGTCTGGTCACCGCGGGCCAGCGCCGGCCAATCGAGGTCGCAACTGCCGTTCTTGAGATGCCCGGTGACGAAGCGCACCGACTGGGCGTGGTCGCGGTGGGTCAGCGGAATGCCGGCGTAGGCGGCACAGCCCGAGGCCGCCGTGATGCCGGGCACCACCTCGAAGTCGACTCCGGCCTCGGCCAACGTCTCGAGCTCCTCGCCGCCGCGGCCGAAGATGAACGGATCGCCGCCCTTGAGACGCACCACCTCGTGCCCCGCCCGCGCCCACTCGACCAACGCCTGATTGATCCCCTCCTGGGGCACGCTGTGCCGCGAGCGCGCCTTGCCCACGTAGAAGCGTCGCGCCTCGGGGTTGGCCAGCGCCAGAATCTCCTGGCTGACCAGGCGATCGTGGACGATCACGCTGGCGCTCTGCAGGCGCTTGAGCGCACGCAGGGTCAACAGCTCCGGATCACCCGGGCCGGCTCCCACCAGCGCCACTCGACCGCGGCGCCAGGGTGAGTCCGCCTCGCGCTCGGCGACGGCGTCGACATCGATGCGCGGCGGCAGACGCGCACTGGATAGCGCCGGCCAGCCACGCACATGGACCAGGGCCCCCGCCGCCCGTGCGACCTCCGCCAACTGGCGGTCCTGCTCGTGCTCCCCCGAGGCGATCAGCCACAGCTCCCCTGCCGCCGGCGCCGGCACCTGCACTGCGTGTGGCCAGCCCTGCTGCGCACACAGCGCGCCCAACGCCGGCATCGGCTCAGCCGCGTGCAGCGTCAGGCCCACGCCACTGCCCGCCACCTGGCGGGCGAGCGCAAGCGCCTCGCTGCCGCCGCCGATCAGGCGCAGCATCAGTTGCGAAGGGTCTAGCTGGAGCGTCAGAGAGGGCGTCACGAATCACCGTCGGGTCGAGTGGAGCCGGGCCAGGATGGCCGGGGTCGGCGCTGCTCCGTTTCAGCCGGCGCCGCAGCGCCTTAGAACCGGATACACCATTTGACCCCAATGCTTATAGCCAAATTCTAGGGGTGCCTCGAAGGATCCCGAAGGAACGCTTTCTTGTAGCGTTATAACCAACTTGCCGCGTTATCGCCGATTCCCCGGGGGAAAGACAACGGCCAGTCGCCGACCGCCGGCGCCGCCCTATCGAACCTACAGTTCCATGGACCTGAAGGCCGCCCCGGACCTGCCGGGGCGAGCGATCACCGGCGTTACAGCGCCATCACTCAGCATTGATCTGTGCGATGCCGCCGAGGTAGGGGCGAAGCACCTCGGGCACATCGATGCTGCCGTCGGCGTTCTGGTAGTTCTCCATCACCGCCAACAGGCAGCGACCCACCGCCAGCCCCGAGCCGTTGAGGGTGTGCACCAGCTGCGGCTTCTTCTGCTGCGGATGACGGAAGCGCGCCTGCATGCGCCGGGCCTGGAAGTCCTCGCAGTTGGAGACCGAGGAGATCTCACGGTAGGTCTCCTGGCTCGGCAGCCACACCTCGAGGTCGTAGGTCTTGGTCGCGCCAAAGCCCATGTCGCCGGCGCACAGGGTGACCACCCGATAGGGCAGCGCCAGCGCCTGCAGAATCGCCTCGGCGTGGCCGCGCATGGTCTCCAGCGCGTCGTAGCTGGTCTCGGGGTCGACCACCTGGACCATCTCGACCTTGTCGAACTGGTGCTGACGGATCATGCCGCGGGTATCCCGGCCATAGGCGCCCGCTTCGCTGCGGAAGCAGGGGGTATGGGCGGTGAGCTTGAGCGGCAGTTGGGTGTGGTCGAGAATCTCGTCACGCACGAAGTTGGTCAGCGGTACCTCGGCCGTCGGGATCAGGTGATAGCCGCTCTCCTCGAGGCGGAACAGATCCTCGCCGAACTTGGGCAGCTGTCCGGTACCCATCAGCGAGTCGGCGTTGACCATGTAGGGCACGTAGCACTCTTCGTAGCCGTGCTCGAGGGTCTGCTTGTCGAGCATGAACTGCGCAAGCGCCCGGTGCAGGCGAGCGATCGGACCGCGCATCACGGCGAACCGCGACCCGGTCAGCTTGGTCGCCAGCTCGAAGTCGAGATAGCCGAAACGCGCGCCCAGATCGACGTGATCGCGCACCTCAAAATCGAAGGCGCGCGGCGCGCCCCAGCGATGCAGTTCGACATTGTCGTCTTCGTCGGCGCCTTCGGGTACGCTAGCGTGCGGCAGGTTGGGCAGCCCCGCGACCAGCGTATCCCACTCGCTCTGTAGCTCGGCCAGCTGCGCCTTGGCGCGGTCGAGTTCATCGCCGAGCTGGCCGACCTCGTCGAGCAGCGGCTGGATGTCCTCGCCCGCCGCCTTGGCCTTGCCGATCGCCTTGGAGCGCACGTTGCGCTCGTTCTGCAGCTGCTCGGTCGCGGTCTGCAGTTCGCGGCGCCGGGACTCGAGCGACTCGAGCGACGCGGTATCGAGCGTGAAGCCGCGCAGGGCCAGACGTTGAGCGACGAACTGCGGATCACTCCGCAACAGCTTGGGATCGAGCATGGTGGCGTTCCGTTGATTGACGTCTTCGAGGGTCAGCACGACACGCGTGGCTCCAGAGCCACCCGCCTCGCCTGAGCGATCGTTTATTGTAAGGAAAAGCCCCGACCGGCACCATGACTCCTCGCCGCCGCCGGCCAGCGCCGCCGCGAGGCCGGGTCGCCCGGGCATTGATGCGACTCACGCCCGCCGCGGCGCAAGTCCCCGACCAGAGCGCGCCGCCCGCCGGCCGCCGTGACAGCTTGATGACCATGATGATCGAACGCCTTGATCCGACCGGCGACGAGTCGGCCCTGAACGCGCACTACCGCCGCTTCCTCGATGACCTGCAGCACGCCGGCTTCCGCGGCGAGATCGCGCCGGACCTGGCCGACCGCACCGTGCTGGCCACTGACAACTCGATCTACCAGCGCCTGCCGCAGGCGGTGCTCTACCCGCGTGACGCCGAGGATCTCGAGCGCATCGCACGGCTGATCGCCCGCGACGAGCACCGCAGTATCGTACTGGCCCCCCGCGGTGGCGGTACCGGCACCAACGGCCAGTCGCTGACCGACGGCCTGGTGGTGGATCTCTCCCGCCACATGAACCAGATTCTCGAGATCGACGTCGAACGACGCCGTGTGCGCGTCCAGGCCGGGGTGGTCAAGGATCAGCTCAACGCCGCACTCAAGCCCCACGGGCTGTTCTTCGCCCCGGAGCTCTCGACCTCCAACCGCGCCACCATCGGCGGCATGATCTCCACCGATGCCAGCGGCCAGGGCAGCTGCGAGTACGGCAAGACCCGCGACCACGTGCTCGAGCTCGACGCCGTGCTGCATGGCGGCGAGCGTCTGCACAGCCAGCCGCTGGGGGGAGAGGCGCTCGCCGCCGCCTGCGCCCGCGAAGACATGGTCGGTCGCGTCCACCGCGAAGCCCAGGCGGTGGCCAGCGAGCAGGCCGAGCTGATCGCGGCCAAGTTCCCGCCGCTCAACCGCTGCCTCACCGGTTACGACCTCGCCCACCTGATCGACGCCGAGGGGCGCTGCGATCTCAACAGCCTGCTGTGCGGCGCCGAGGGCTCGCTCGCCCTGCTCAACGAGGCGACCCTCAACGTGCTGCCTTTGCCCGCGCACTCGACCCTGGTCAACGTGCGCTACGCCGGCTTCATGGACGCCCTGCGCGACGCCAAGGCACTGATGAACGTCGCGCTGCCCGATCAGCCGCAGCCACTCCGGCCGACCTCGATCGAGACGGTCGACGACAAGGTACTGATGCTGGCGATGGACGACTTCGTCTGGGACAGCGTGGCCGAGTTCTTCCCCGCCGACGCCCAGGGCACGCCGATCCGAGGCATCAACCTGGTCGAGTTCAATGACGACGACCCCGAGCGCCTGGCCGAGCGCGTGCAGGCCTTCATCGATCATCTTGGCGCGGATACCAGCGTCGAGCGCCTCGGCTATACCCTGGCCGAGGGCCGGGCCCAGATCGCCCGGGTCTATGCCATGCGCAAGCGGGCGGTGGGCCTGCTCGGTAACGCCAAGGGTGAGCGCCGCCCGATTCCCTTCGTCGAGGACACCGCGGTGCCACCGGAGCGACTCGCCGACTATATCGCCGAGTTCCGCGCCCTGCTCGACGCCCACGGCCTCGACTACGGCATGTTCGGTCACGTCGACGCCGGCGTGCTCCACGTGCGTCCGGCGATCGACATGAAGGACCCGGCCCAGGCGCGCCTGATCCGCGAACTCTCCGACGCCGTGACCGCGCTGACCCAACGCTATGGTGGCCTGCTCTGGGGCGAGCACGGCAAGGGCGTGCGCTCGGAGTACTCGCCACGCTTCTTCGGTGAGCTCTATCCGGCGCTGCAACGGATCAAGGCCGCCTTCGATCCGTACAACCAGTTCAACCCGGGCAAGATCGCTACGCCGCTGTCTATCCGGCCCGAAGACGTCGACAACGCGATCCCGACCACCCCCCTGGCAGACGAAGGCAGCGGGGACGGCGTCACCAGGCAGCAGACGGTGATCGAGGTCGACCCCAATCTGCTGACGGTGGATGGCGTGCCCACCCGCGGCGAACAGGACCGCCAGATCGACGAGCGCGTGTGGCAGGAGAACGCCAGCGCGGTCTACTGCAACGGCAATGGCGCCTGTTACAACTACGACCCCGCAGACGCCATGTGCCCGTCGTGGAAGGCGACCCGCGACCGCGTGCACTCGCCCAAGGGGCGCGCCAGCCTGATGCGCGAGTGGCTCAGGCGCCAGGGCAATGCCGGAGTCGACGTGGTCGCGCTCTCCCGGCGTACCCGCCAGGAAGGCACCCTGGCGTGGCTGCGCGACCAGCCCGGCAAGCTCGGTCGGGCGCTGGCTCGGCGCCGTGGCGAGACGGATTTCTCGCACCAGGTGTATGACGCCATGGCCGGCTGCCTCGCTTGCAAGTCGTGCGCCGGCCAGTGCCCGATCAAGGTCGACGTACCCGATTTCCGCGCGCGCTTTCTGGAGAACTACCACAGCCGCTATGGACGGCCGCTGCGCGACTACGTGATCGGCGGTCTCGAATTCGTGGTGCCCCATCTGCCTCGGGTGGCACCGCTCTACAACGCGCTGCTCGACAATCGGCTGATCGACCGCCTGCTGGCCAGGACGCTGGGCATGGTCGACAGCCCGCGACTCTCGCGCACCCATCTCAAGAAGGTGCTGCGCGCCTGGGGCGTGGTCGAGGCCACGCCCACCAGCCTGGCCCAGCTGATGCCGGAGGAGCGTGCGCGCAGCGTGGTGCTGGTGCAGGACGCCTTCACCAGCCACTTCGAGTCGCAGCTGGTGCTCGATATCATCGAGCTGCTCACGCGGCTCGGCCTGCGCGTCTTCGTCGCCCCTTTCCAGCCCAACGGCAAGCCGCTGCACGTACAGGGCTTCATCGGCCGCTTCCAGCGCGTGGCGGCCAAGCAAGCAGCACGACTCAAGACCCTGGCCACGTTCGGCGTGCCGCTGGTCGGTATCGACCCGGCGATGACCCTGACCTACCGCCAGGAGTACGTGAAACTGCTGGGCCCGGCAGCGGTGCCCGAGGTGCTGTTGCTGCAGGAGTGGCTGCTTGACCGCGGCCCAGCGCTGCTGCCGGCGCGCTGGGCGCAGCGCACGGCCGACGCCGCCGACCCTGGCTACCGGCTGCTCTCGCACTGCACCGAGAAGACCAACGCCCCGGGTAGCCCCAAAGCGTGGCAGCAGCTCTTCGCCCACTTCGGGCTGGCCCTCGAGAACGTGGCCAGCGGCTGCTGCGGCATGTCCGGCACCTATGGCCACGAGGCGCGCAATCGCGCCACCTCGGAGGCGATCTACGACCTCTCCTGGCGCGCGCCGGTGGAAGACACCGACGCCGGCCCGCTGCTGGCCACCGGCTACTCCTGCCGCAGCCAGGCCAAGCGTCTCTCGGATCGCCAGTTGCTGCACCCGCTCCAGGCACTGCTGCAGGTCGCCCGCCGCCGCGACGAGACGACCTGAGCCGCGCCCGGGCGCACCGCGCGCAACGGCGCCAAATGACCTATGCTCTGCGACCCGCACACAGCGGTGTCGCAGGCATTGCATCGGCGCGCCGGCGCCGCTAGTCTGCGCGCCTTTCGAATCGCCACTGGAATCGCCCCGGAGAGCCTGGCCATGGAAAACGCTGCCCTTGCCCTGACCGGCATCGGTCTGCTGGCACTGATCTGTCAGTGGCTGGCATGGCAGTTGCGCCTGCCGGCCATCCTGCCGCTGCTGCTCGCCGGCGTGCTCGTCGGCCCCATCACCGGCTGGCTGGAGCCGGACGCCATCCTGGGCGATCTCTTGTTTCCGCTGGTCTCGCTGGCGGTGGCAGTGATCCTGTTCGAGGGCAGCCTGACGCTCGACTTCCGCGAACTGCGAGGTCATGGCCGCACGGTCAGCCGGCTGGTCACCTGGGGCGCGCTGATCACCGCGCTGATCGGCATCGCCGCCGCGCACCTGGTGCTGGGGCTGTCGTGGGAGATGGCCAGCGTGCTCGGCGCGCTGCTGGTGGTCACCGGCCCCACCGTGGTGCTGCCGCTGCTGCACACCCTGCGCGCGCGCGAGCATGTCAGCCAGATCCTGCGCTGGGAGGGCATCCTGATCGATCCGATCGGCGCCATCGGCGCGGTGCTGGTCTACGAATTCGTGGCGCTGGGGATCTCCAACGGCGCCGCCACCCATACCCTGATCAGCTTCGCCCAGACCGCAGTGATCGGCTTCGGCCTGGGTATCGCCGGGGGCTACCTGTGGGGCAGCGTGCTGCGCCACCACTGGCTGCCCCAGCGCCTGCACAGCTTCGGCACGCTGATGATCATGCTCGCCCTGTTCACCCTTTCCAACCTGCTGTTCCACGAGTCGGGGCTGCTCACGGTGACGGTGATGGGCGTGTGGATGGCCAACATGCGCGGGGTGCCGACGCAGCCGATCCTGGAGTTCAAGGAGACGCTGTCGATCCTGCTGATCTCGGGGCTGTTCATCCTGCTCGCGGCGCGCCTGAGCCTGGCACAGCTGGGCCTGCTCTCATGGGAAGCCTGGGCCTTCCTCGCCATTCTGGTGTGGATCGCGCGGCCGCTGGCAGTGTGGCTATGCACCCTGGGCAGCTCGCTCAACTGGCGCGAGAAGGCGCTGCTGGCGTGGCTCTCGCCGCGCGGCATCGTCGCCGCCGCGGTGGCCTCGCTGTTCGCCATCCGCCTGGAGGCACTGGAGGTGCCGGGGGCCGAGCTGCTGGTGCCGGTCACCTTCCTGGTGATCATCAGTACGGTGGTGGTGCAAAGTCTCTTCTCGCGCCCGCTGGCGCGCCTGCTGCGGGTCAGCGAACCGACGCCGTCGGGCTTTCTGCTCATCGGCGCCAATCCGGTTGCGCGCGCCTTCGGCCAGGTGCTGCAGGATGCCGGCTTCGTGGTGCGCCTGTGTGACCACAACTGGGATGCGGTGCAGGAAGCGCGCATGGCCAACCTGCCCACCTACTACGGCAATCCGCTGTCGGAGCACGCCGCGCAGCATCTCGAGCTCACCGGCATCGGCCATCTGTTGCCGCTGTCGCCCTACCGCGAGCTGAACAACCTCGCCGCGCTGCACTTCGAGCACATCCTGGGGCACGGCAAGGTGTTCCGCCTGGCGGTGGAGTCCAGCCGCAGCGCCAAGCGTCACCACCAGCAGGCACTCGCCCACCTGCCGCTGCTGTTCGACGGCAATACCAGCTTCACCCGGCTGTCGAGCCTGATCGGCCAGGGCGCGGTATTGCGCCAGGCCAAGATCAGCGAGAACTTCGACATCGAGGACTATCGGCGCATCCATCAGGACCGCCTGCTGACCCTGTTCACCCTCTCCGCCAACGGCCGCATTCGCACCGCGACCGCGGGCAAACCACTGATGCCCAAGGCGGGAGACACCCTGATCAGCCTGATCTTTCCCGACTCGCCGGAGTTCTGAGCCGGCGCCGACAGCCGCACTTCCCTGCCCCCTGAACGACGAACACCGCCTCGGAGGCGGTGTTCGTGATCAGGGCTGGGTGCACTGCGCAGGCAGAGCGGGCTCAGAAGAACAGACGGCGCAGCGCGCTGCCCGGCTCGGCTTCGCGCATGAACGCCTCACCGACCAGGAATGCATTGACGTCGTACTCACGCATGCGTTCGACATCGTCACGGGTATGGATGCCCGACTCGGTGACCACGGTCACGCCCGCCGGTATCCGCTTGAGCAGGTCGAAGGTGGTATCCAGCGAGGTGGCGAAGGTGTGCAGGTCACGGTTGTTGATGCCCACCAGCGGCAGATCGAGCGCCAGCGCGCGCTCCAGCTCGAAGATATCGTGGACCTCGACCAGCACATCCATGCCCAGTTCCCGCGCCTGGCGATAGAGATCCTTGAGCTGGACGTCATCCAGCGCCGCCACGATCAGCAGGATGCAGTCGGCACCGATGCCGCGCGCCTCGGCGATCTGGTAGCCGTCGATGATGAAATCCTTGCGGATCACCGGCAGCTCGCAGGCCTCGCGCGCAGCGACCAG
Source organism: Salinicola sp. RZ23 (assembly GCF_003206675.1). NCBI lineage: Bacteria > Pseudomonadati > Pseudomonadota > Gammaproteobacteria > Oceanospirillales > Halomonadaceae > Salinicola > Salinicola sp. RZ23. Next base: position 191,280 of record NZ_PZJK01000009.1, on the reverse strand, counting down.
ATAGGCCTCATCGCCCTGAAAGTAGTCGGCGTCGGTGAGCACCGAAAGACAGCTGGCGCCAGCAGCGGCGTAGTCGGCGGCGATCTCCGCGGGGCGAAAGTCCTCACGGATCACGCCCTTGGAGGGCGACGCCTTCTTGATCTCGGCGATCACCGCAGGGTCGCCGCCCTCGATGCAGCGCTCGAGGGCGGCGACGAAGCCCCGCGGCGCGCTCTGCGCCTGGGCGCGCTGCAACCACGCCTGCTCGCTGGTGCGCGGACGACGCTCGCTGATCTCCTCGCGCTTGCGCGCCAGAATCTTGGCCAGAATGGTCGGCAACGCCTTGTCCTGTGCTTCACTCATGCGCGGGGCTCTCGGTGTCGGGATGAATGGATATCGGAGTGAATGGATGTCGAGGTAGAACGCAGTCAGTCGGCAAAGACCCGCGTGAAGTCAGCCAGCTCCTTGAGCTTCTCCAGCGGCAGCTTGGAGGCCTGAGCATCCTGCGCCATCAGCACCCCCTCCTGCAGCGAGTCGGAGACGCCAGACGCGTACAGCGCGGCGCCGGCATTCAACGCCACGATATCCCCGGCCGCCCCCTTGCCGACCAGCGCCTCCTTGACCAGCTTGAGGCTATCCTCGGCGGTTACCACCTTCAATGGCGCCAGCGCCTGCCGCTCGATACCCAGCGACTCAGGGGTCAGCGTGTACTCACGAATCTCGCCATCGCGCAGCTCCGCCACCTGGGTCGGGGCCGCCAGCGAGATCTCGTCGAGACCATCCTCGGCGTGCACCACCAGCACGTGGCGGCTGCCGAGCTTGCGCAGCGACTCCGCCACCAGCGGCACCAGATGCGGCGCATAGACGCCGAGCAGCTGGTTGGGCGCGCTGGCGGGGTTGGTCAGCGGTCCCAGGATATTGAACACCGTACGCACGCCCATCTCGCGGCGCGGACCGATGGCGTGGCGCATCGCCTGGTGGTGGCGCGGCGCGAACATGAAACCGACACCGACCTGTTCGATACAGCGTGCAATGGTGGCGGCATCCAGATCGAGATAAATGCCAGCGACGTCGAACAGATCGGCGCTGCCCGCCGACGACGAGACACCGCGGTTGCCGTGCTTGGCCACGTGTCCGCCGGCGGCGGCGACGACGAAGCTGGATGCCGTGGAGACGTTGAACAGGTTGGCACCGTCGCCCCCGGTACCAACGATATCGACCACGTTGTCACACTCGAGCGCCACCGGCTGCATCAGCTCGCGCATCACTTGCGCCGCCGCGGTAATCTCCTCGGCGGTCTCGCCCTTCATCGCCAACGCAATCAGAAAACCGGCGATCTGGGCATCGGTGGCCTCCCCGGTCATGATCGTCTGCATGATCGCGTGGGTGTCATCGTAGCTCAGGTTGTCGTGGCGCAGCAGCGCACCGATCGCCTCACGCATTTGCATGTGTCTCTCCCCGCGGTTGCGACGCGGTCTGGCGCTTGAGGAAATTGTCCAGTAGCTCGTGGCCCTGGCGCGAGAGGATCGATTCGGGGTGGAACTGCACACCCTCGATGTCCAGGGTGCGGTGCCTGAGCCCCATGATCAGCCCCGGGGTGACGTCGCTCTCGTCAGTGTAGGCGGTCACTTCCAGGCATTCGGGCAGGGTCGCGGCATCCACCACCAGGGAGTGGTAGCGCGTCACCTCCAGCGGGTCCTCGAGACCGGCGAACACGCCCAGGCCAGCATGACGGATACGCGATGTCTTGCCGTGCATCACCTGAGGCGCCCGAATCACGTGGCCGCCGTAGACCTGACCGATCGCCTGGTGCCCCAGGCAGACGCCGAGAATCGGGATGCGTCCGGCGAAGTGGCGAATGGCGGCCATCGAAATCCCCGCCTCGTTGGGCGTACAGGGACCGGGCGAGACGACCAGGTGCGAAGGCGCATGGCGTTCGAGCCCGGCCAGGTCGACCTCGTCGTTGCGCAGGGTGACGACATCGGCCCCCAGTTCGCCCAGGTACTGGACGATATTGAAGGTGAAGCTATCGTAGTTATCGATCATGAGGACTGGCACGGCAATAAGCTCCTGATATTCATACGTGATCGAGTCATGGCTGCAGTTCCTTGCCCACCGGAGCCGGGTTCGGTCCGGATCTCTGCCAGCCTCACGGAGCCATCTCTCAGACGAAAAAATGCCGCCCCGTGGGGCGGCATCTCGTACAGACGTCGGCGGGCCGCCCTTGGATCAAAGGCGCCACCACCACTGGGTCGGTCTGTACGTCGTCATATTCGTCATGGCGTCAGTCTGCGTTTGGCGGCGGGGGCTGTCAAGCGGGCCGGGCTCAAACATCGAGCAGCCACTCGTCACCCTCGATGACATCGACATCGAACAGCGTCTCGATGTCGGGAAAGATCACTTCGACGGCCGCCTGCCCCGCCTTGAGCGGCCCCAGACGCACGCACAGAAATTGCCACAGCACCAGACCATGGGCCTGCAGGTAACACCCGGCGCGGGGCTGTTCGGGAATCGCCAGGCCCTGTTTCAGGCGCGCGGCCAGATGCGGCACGATCGCCTCGGCGAGCCGCGCCCCGGCGTCGAGGTCGCTGTCACCCAACACACGAAGCCCCGGCAGCGCCGGTACAAAGGCCTCCCAAAGCGCATCGCCGGCCCGGGGACAAATCGCAACATCGAAGATACGCTCGGTCATCGGCATCTATTCTCTCGTCTCACACTCGCCACCGTTCACCCTCTTGCCCGGTTCCGCCCCTCGACTGCCGCCACCGATCGCACGGAGAGTGCCGATCAGGGACAGCGACACCACCGTCGCAGAGCATTGTGGCCGCGGGCATCCCAGGATCGAATAGCACGGCCCGCCAGTGCCATTCGTGGCCATGAGTGACGCGCAGTCAAGGCGACAGCCTCATCAAACTTAGTGTAGGGTCTGCGGGTTCATGGAAGGTATCTCGTCATCGACCGTCATAACGCTTGTCACGAGCGATCGCGTGGATAGTGCCAACGATCGTGGAGAGCTGCATGAAATTGACCGATTGGGGAAAGGAGACTCCCCTGATGAAGCGACGCGAGCAGAGAGTGCTGCGCGCCGATAGCCTGAACGCCCTGTCGCGCCAATCGGGTATTCCGCTGAGCACCCTCAAGACGCGCGTCAGAACCTTGATGGCACGGGGCATCGCCCGCGAGCGCGCCATCGAAATTGCCCTGAGCCGGCCTGTCGGCCCCCAGGGCAGACCCAGGAGCCATGGCCGCTGATCCGCGGCCGAACAGGTCACGACGGCTCGGGTTCACCGCTCGGATTTCCCGTGCTCGTCGTGGCGACTGGAGAGCTCACGCTCGATCGTCTCGTCGATGGCATGGCTGACGTAGGCCTCTTCACGCTCCAGCAGTTCCTGCGCCGTGGGCGAATGTGCGTCGCGCTTGGCATCGCACTGCGGGCACCGCTCGACACCCTCGGCATGGGCCGGCGCGTCGGTCTGGTCGTGGCCACAGCTCGGGCACTTGGTAGTCTCTGCACACATGATCGACTCCTCATTTTTCGGTGACATCATGTCAAGTTTAGCGGCCTTGCGTCACACATGCGTAACCCGAATTGACTACCGATGGTCGGGGTATCTCCGCCGCCCCATTATCGACTAGGCTGCGGGTGAGGCGGCCCCAATGGGTGCAGTGCCTCGCCGAACAGCACGGAGTAGCACGCAATGACACGTTTTGTGGCCAGACCCCTAACCCCCTCCAACGATGGCGACGGTGCTGAGTGGATCGTGGTGGACACCGCGCCCACCCGGGAAGGCGATGGCGCCCCCGGTATCATCAGCCATCACGCGGGTCAGGAGGCCGCACGCAAATTGGCGGAGAAGCTCAACCAGCGCCAGCACTGACCTCCCCCATTCGGGCTCGCTTCAGCTCGCATCCAGCCGCGTCTTGTGCGACGTGGCGTAGATCTGCGAGCCGACGATCGTGCTGCCAGGCGGCTGCGTCACCAGAAACAGCGGCACCTCGGCACCACCCACCCGCGGCAGGTACTGCCGCGCATGCCCCAGCGAACTCAGGCGCACGGGCTGCCCATTCTCCTCTTCGAGTACCTCGGCAGCCCCCTCCATGACCACACGATAGGAGAATGTCTGCGGATCGAGCGACTCCACCTGCAGCTCGGTCACACGACCTTCACCAAGAAGTTGTACAAGTTCCGCGTATCGCATGCCGCCTCCCTGGCAAGATGCCCGCTAAATCCCTAGTGTGCATGCGGCACAAAAGCTATACACGCCACATAAAAGCTGTACACCCTAAGAATACTTGTACAAACAGTTCGCCTACGCCATGCGACCTTGGTCGCTGATCGTGAGCGCCTGGCCAGGCGAGGCGGACAGCGCGCATCAGCAACGCCAACAGCCTCGCGCCGTCATGCGATCCGGTCCGGGTTCGACGATTTTCGGCATGAAAAAAGCCGCCGGCGCAAAGTGCGCCAAGCGGCTTTTTCCAAGATAAAGATTGGTGGAGCCTAGCGGGATCGAACCGCTGACCTCAACACTGCCAGTGTTGCGCTCTCCCAGCTGAGCTAAGGCCCCATACCGTGTTCGCCAAGGAACGCGGCGTAATTTACGGATGAATACGAAGGCTGTCAACGACTTTTGTCGATTCCACACCAAATCGGCCAGTGCTCATGCCGCTCCCCTTCCAGAGTGGGCCAAGACGCCGGCGTCGGCACCTCTTCTTCCTCTCCTGCCTTCTGATACTCCTTCCCTACTGCCTTCTGATACTCCCCCTTCACCGGCTGGCTTTCCATAAACCACTTTCCGTCGTGCGCTTTCACCACCAGGCCCCGACAGCACCCCGCCGTTGTGCTCCCCGCGGGATTTGCCGGTGGCAAGATTCTTGTCAACTCGGCGAATCGGGTCTGTTAACATGCGGGCGCAACAGGCGCGGGGGCGCGATCGACCAGGGGTCGACGACGCGACCGCTGCGGATACACCGGCAGCACCCATGCGGTCGCTGATCCGGCCGACACGTGAGGGCAGAGGGCAGGAGTCATCTTGATCAAGGTATTGCTAGCCGATGATCATCATCTGGTTCGCACCAGTATCGCCCGCGTACTGGACGAAGAGTCCGACATCGAGATCGTCGCCGAGGTCGATAGCGGCGAAGCAGCGCTGAGCGCCTGCCGTACCCGGCTACCCGACATCGCGCTGATGGATATTCGCATGCCCGGCATGGGCGGGCTCGAGGCGATTCTCAAACTCCTCCGCGAACAGCCCCAGGTGAGCATCGTGGTGCTGACCGGCCAGGTCGAGGAGACCACTGCACAGCGTCTGATCGATGCCGGCGTGGCCGGATTCATCAGCAAGGGCACGCCGCTCGACCAGATGATCGAAGCGGTCAGACGGGTCGCTGCAGGCGAGCGTTTCATCAGTCCCGATATCGCCCAGCGCGTGGTGCTGGCTCGTCGCGAAGGCGAAGGCAACCCGTTCGATCAGCTCTCCCACCGCGAGCTGCAGATCGCACTGATGATCATCAACTGCCAGCGCGTCAGCCTGATCTCCCAGCAGCTCGGGCTCAGCTCCAAGACGGTCAATACCTACCGCTACCGCATCTTCGACAAGCTCAAGGTGCAATCCGACGTCGAACTCACCCACCTGGGCCTCAAGCACGGCCTGGTCGACGGCTTCGACACGCATTGATGCACCGCGGCCCGGGTCGCGGCGCCCCGGCGGGTTTTTGATATACTCCCGGCATGAGTGATAGCCCCAGCGATTCCCCGGCACCCTTCGATGCCAAGCACTTTCTCAAATCCGTCTCCGAGTCGCCCGGCGTGTACCGCATGCTCGACGCCCAGGCCAACGTGCTCTACGTCGGCAAGGCGAAGCGTCTCAAGGCGCGCCTGGCCAGCTACTTCCGCGGTGCGCTGAACACCAAGACCCAGGCGCTGGTGGCACGCATCCAGGACGTTCAGGTGACCATCACCCGCAGCGAGACGGAAGCGCTGCTGCTCGAGCAGACGCTGATCAAGGAGCTGCGGCCGCCCTACAACATCCTGCTGCGCGACGACAAATCCTACCCCTACGTCTTCGTCACCGACCGCCACCCCTATCCGGCACTGGAGTTCAAGCGCGCCCGCCAGAAGCGTGCCGACGGGCGCTATCTGGGCCCCTACCCCAGCGCAACCGCCGTACGCGAGAGCCTGTCGCTGATGCAGAAGATCTTCCGCATTCGCAACTGCGAGGACAGCGTCTTCGCCCATCGCCAGCGCCCCTGCCTGCAGTATCAGATCAAGCGCTGCAGCGCGCCCTGCGTCGACTTCATCAGCCAGGCGGACTACCAGCGCGACATCGAACACGCGGTGATGTGTCTCGAGGGGCGCAGCGAGCAGGTCACTCAGCAGTTGACCGACGCCATGGAGCAGGCGAGCCAGAGCCTGGATTTCGAGGAGGCCGCGCGGCTGCGCGATCAGATCCAGCAGCTGCGGCGGCTGCAGCAGAAGCAGTTCGTCGACAATGCCGACGGCGATGCCGATGTCTTCGCCCTGGCCCAGCAGCCGGGCGGGCTCTGCATCAGTGTGCTGGCGATCCGCCAGGGCCGCATGCTCGGCGCACGCCATCACCAGCCCCAGAACGGTCTCGACCTGGGCACCGAAGATCTCATGAGCGAGTTCGTCAGCCAGTTCTATCTGGGGCAGTCGAAAGAGATTCCGCAGGAGGTCATCACCTCCCATGCGCTGACCGACAGCGAGCTGGTGCAGAGTGCCCTGAGCGAGCGCGCCGGACGCCGCGTACGCGTCACCGCTCAGGTCCGCGGCCATCGTGCCCAGTGGCAGCGCCTGGCGCTGACCAACGCCGAGCAGCATCTGGCGACGCAGTTGGCCAACCGCAGCCAGCTCAGCCGGCGCTTCGAGTCACTGCGCGAGGCGCTGTCGCTGGATAGCCCGCCGGCCCGGCTGGAGTGCTTCGATATCAGTCACAGCCACGGCGAGGCCACGGTCGCCTCCTGCGTGGTGTTCGACGGGGACGGCCCGGTCAAGTCGGACTATCGCCGCTTCAACATCGAGGGTGTGGCCGCGGGCGACGACTACGCCGCCATGCGCCAGGCGCTCACCCGGCGCTTCAAGCGACTGCAGAAAGGCGAAGGCAAGCTGCCGGACATCCTGATCGTCGACGGTGGCAAGGGCCAGCTCAACATGGCGCGGGAAGTGATCGCCGAGCTCGACGTCATCGGCGTCAGCCTGATCGGGGTGGCCAAGGGCACCACCCGCAAGGCCGGGCTGGAGACCCTGTTCATCGAGACTGTCGACCGCACTCTCGATCTCGACACCAGCTCGCCGGCGCTGCACCTGCTCCAGCATATCCGTGACGAAGCCCACCGCTTCGCCATCACCGGGCACCGCCAACGCCGTGACAAGCAGCGCCGCACCTCGTCGCTGCAGGACATTCCCGGTGTCGGGCCCAAACGCCGCCGCGAGCTGCTACGCTTCTTCGGCGGTCTGCAGGGCGTCCGCAAGGCCACCCGCGACGATCTGGCACGCGTGCCGGGGATCAATGAACAGATGGCGACGACCATTCACCAGGCTCTACATGGATGAGCGTTGCCGAGCGGCGTAAACTGCCCCCACCTTTACCTCAAGCAAGGATGCTAGCGGCTCGATGAACATCCCCAACATGCTCACTCTGGCAAGAATCGTGTTCATACCGCTGCTGGTGGTGCTGTTCTACCTGCCCTACAGCTGGAGCCTGCCGGTGACTGCCGGCCTGTTCGGGCTGGCTGCGATCACCGACTGGCTGGATGGCTACCTGGCCCGGCGCTGGGACCAGAGCACACCGTTCGGCGCCTTCCTCGATCCGGTCGCCGACAAGGTGATGGTCGGCGTCGCCCTGGCCCTGTTGATCGAGCGCTACGAAGTCTTCTGGCTGACGCTGCCGGCCCTGGTCATCATCGGTCGCGAGATCGTCATCTCGGCGCTGCGCGAGTGGATGGCCGAGATCGGCCAGCGCAAGCGCGTGGCGGTCTCCTGGATCGGCAAGTCCAAGACCACACTGCAGATGATCGCGCTGGTGCTGCTGCTCGGCTTCCCCCCCGAGACCCACATCGCCACCCTCGGCGTGGTACTGCTCTACGCCGCCGCCGTGCTCACACTGTGGTCGATGATGCAGTATCTGCGTGCGGCCTGGCCCGAGCTGACGCGCTCGATGTGAACAAAAAATCCATAAGCGTTTGACAGTTACGGACTTATCCTTATAATACGTCGGCGAGTTGAGCGGGAATAGCTCAGTGGTAGAGCATCGCCTTGCCAAGGCGAGGGTCGGGAGTTCGAATCTCCTTTCCCGCTCCATAACTCGTAGAGTTGTCAGCAGGATCGAGGGTCGTGAGCCGGAACGCCGGTCCGATCGATCTCCTTTCCCGCGCCATGACTCGATTTTTCGGAACAGATGCGTCCCTTCCGAATCTGTAAGGCTGGATGGCAGAGTGGTTATGCAGCGGACTGCAACTCCGTGTACGCCGGTTCGATTCCGACTCCAGCCTCCACTTCCCGAGCTTCAGACCCCTTCGGTTTGTTGACCTCCTGTATCTCCCTACGTCGTCGGCCCGGATGGCGAAATTGGTAGACGCAAGGGACTTAAAATCCCTCGGTGGCAACACCGTGCCGGTTCGAGCCCGGCTCCGGGCACCATAATCCCCAGTCTGCCCATCCCCTTCCCGAAGCACGACCTCTTGCCCACATAGTTCAACCCTTGTCGCAGGACGCACGGCACCTCACCCGTCCGAGTGAACGACTCTAACCTTTCCCCCTCTAGCCTTTACCCCTCTAACTTTCATCGTCCAGGTGCAGGCGCCAAAACGTGAACCTTTGTCAACTCTCCTCACAAACGGCAATACTCGCGGTATAATCCGAGGTATACTTAGAAAATCAGCGAGCCACCCAAGGACGCGGGGGAGTACAACATGAACACAGAAGAATACCTGACCGAGCTCGAGGCGCTGCAGGCCACACTCGCCGAAGAGCGGCTGGCACATCAACGCACCAAGCGGATACTGGAGACACGCCTCTCGGCCTCCAACGCCCTGCTCGGTGAAGCACTCGACAGACAAGACACTGCCGAGGCCCGGCTGTCGGCGCTGATGGCAGAGAACCGGACGCTCAAACGCCGTCTCGAGCTGGACCACACATTAGCCGCAGTCATGCCCTGGTCGACACACCGGCAGCACGCGGGCAGTGCCTCGATGCCACTTTTCTTCTGCTGAACCCCCAAAGTCAACCCGGCGGGGCAGCGGCTGGAGAAAAGGAACGAACCAGAGCAGGCATGAAGCATTCGGCCTAGGGCAAGCCGATATGGGCTCAAAAACCAACAGACGCCTCCGCAACCGCGGAGGCGTCTTTCAGAGGTACAGCTGAAGACCGATCAGCCGGCCAGTTGCCGGGCACGGACACGCCGCCGTGCCAGCCGACCCTCATCGCTGGGTGGCCGCACTCGCGGTCGCCACCAGCCCATCCAGCCACTCCTGATGCCCATTGATCATCGGATTGGGAACCTGGCGCGCCAAGTCCTTCGCCGGCTCCCCATTCTGGGTCTCTTGGGTGAGAATTCTGACGCGATTCGCCGAGAGATCCTCGATCAGCCAGGCATGGTGGACATCCATACGGTCCGAGGCACCCTCCTCACCACTCCAGCCATGCCAAGCAATTCTGGCCGGCTGCCCTGGGATCGGCGGCACACACTCGAGGCAGCGCCCCTCGATGGGAAACCCGAAAGTCGTGAAGAAGAATCGCACGCCCGCATCCAGCGCCGGGCCCGCATCCTCGTAGATCTTCACATCGGCCGCGTTGCTGTAGTACGTGGGCCACCGCGATGGCATCACCAGCAGCGGCCAGATGTCCGCCGCGGACACCCCCTCGACGATGACTTCATTGGAACAGAAATTGTCGGTGAACCCGGGGACGAAACCCTCGGGCCAGATGATGTCGCTCATGATGAACTTCCTGGTCGTCGTGCCGCGCGAATCGGCATGTCGTGGGTGAATGTCGGCAGTGAGGCCATGGGGCATCGGCCCCATCGATCAACCACCTCCAGCGTACAAGTCACCCCATCCGCTCGCGTTGCTCGATACTGCCGGGGTCATGCTGAAAACACGCCTCCTGCGTCGGCGCACTCCGGCTGGCCGATTCCGGAGCGCCCCTTTGCCTGCTCAGGCCATGCTGGGGGAGCATCTTGGTCGAAAAAGTCTTGCTCTGTGAAGGGTGGCCCGTCTTCCGTACAATGGCGCGCCACCCCGTGCCACGCCGCTGAAATGACGCCATGGTGTACCGCCTCGCTCGCTCGAAGGGAGATCAAGGGCACCGGGTACCAATACGGTACAGTGAGCCCAGTTATCGGCGGAATTCCATGGCATCAGATGGTGTATATTTAAACAGCATCGCGTAACGCAAGTGACTGATATGCCGACTCAAAGCCCAGCAGACCAAGCTCGTCGTTTTTCTGTGGCGCCCATGATGGATTGGACCACGCGCGATTATCGCGCCTTCGCGCGCTGCCTGACCCGGCGCACGCTGCTCTACACCGAGATGGTCACTACCGGGGCGCTGCTCCACGGTTCGCCGCGCGAGCGCTTTCTGGGTTACAGCGAGTGCGAGCATCCGCTGGCGCTACAGCTCGGCGGCAGCGATCCCGGCGAGCTGGCGGCGTGTGCCGAGATTGCCCAGGACTGGGGCTACGATGAGGTCAATCTCAATGTCGGCTGCCCCAGCGATCGGGTGCAGAACAACCTGATCGGCGCCTGTCTGATGGGCCACCCCGATAAGGTGGCGCGCGCTGTGGCCGCCATGCGCGCAGTGGTCTCGATTCCGGTGACGGTGAAGTGTCGTATCGGCATCGACGAGCAGGACGAGGATGCCGATCTGGAGCGCTTCGTCGAGCAGGTGGCGGCGGCGGGCTGCGAGACCTTCGTGATCCACGCCCGCAAGGCCTGGCTCCAGGGTCTCTCGCCCAAGGAGAACCGCGATGTCCCGCCGCTCAACTATGCCCGGGTGCATCGTCTCAAGGCGCAGCATCCGGAGCTGCACATCGGGATCAACGGCGGCATCAAGAGCCTGGAGAGCTGCCATGCTCACCTCGCCGAGGGGGTCGACAGCGTGATGATCGGCCGCGAGGCGTACCAGAATCCGTGGCTGCTGGCGGCGGTCGACCAGGCGCTCTATCAGAGCCCCGGGCCAGCCGCCAGCCGTCACGCGGCGGCGCGCGCCTTCCGCCCCTACATCATCGAACGCCTGGCCGAGGGGGCGCGACTCAACCACGTCACGCGCCATCTGCTGGGGCTGTTCCAGGGCTGCCCTGGCGGGCGGCGCTTCCGCCGCCACCTCTCCGAGCACGCCCATCGCGACGGCGCCGGCATCGCGGTCTACGACGACGCCCTGGGTCTGGTCGACGAGGGCCGTCTGGCCGAAAGCGCCTGAGCCACGCTCAGGCGCCGGGGGTATCGAAGCGCGACTGAAAGCTCTCCACCGCACTCTCGACTTCGTCGATCTCCTCGTAGCGCGCCACGTGGAAAAGTGCTTCGCCCTCGTTGGCCAGCGGTAGATTGCTCATGCCGATGACGATACCGTCGGCGCTCGCCACTACCTGTGCTTCGTCATGGCCGAAAGGATCGGCGACCACCCCGAGCACTTCCCCCTTGGCGACCCGCGCCCCCAGCCGCGCCCGCGGGCGCAGGATGCCGTCGATCGGTGCCCGTGCCCAGCTCGAGCCGTTGGCGACCTCGGCCGCCGGCGGCGTGCGCCGCCGCCCGTCGGCCGGCAGCATGCCGATCAGCCGCATCACCCGCCGAATACCGCGCACGCCAGGGGCGATCGCCCACTCATCGAAACGCAGCGCCTCCCCCGCTTCGTAGGTCAGCACTGGCACGCCGCGGTTCTGGGCGTACTCGCGCAGGCTCCCCTCACGCAGCTCGGCATTGAGTATCACCGGCACGCCGAAGGCCTCGGCCATGGCCTGGGTCTCTGCATTGCGACGCAGTTGGGAACGAATCTGCGGCAGGTTGGTACGATGGATCGCCCCGGTGTGCAGATCGATGATATGGGTGGCGCGGTCGACCAGCTCTTCGCGCAGCAGCGCCGCGATCCTTGAGCCCAGTGAGCCACTCTCGCTACCCGGGAAACAGCGGTTGAGATCGCGGCGATCGGGCAGATAGCGCGACTGCTGCACGAAACCGAAGACATTGACCACGGGGACCGCGATCAGCGTCCCGCGCAGACGCGATAGTGCCGGCAGTTTGAGCAGCCGGCGCACGATTTCGACGCCGTTGAGTTCATCGCCATGGATCGCTCCGCACACCAGCAGAATCGGCCCGGGCTGCCGGCCGTGAACGATCTCCACCGGGATGTGCAGAGGCGCATGGGTATAGAGTTTGGCGGCCGGCAGATCCACCTGCCGCCGGGTACCGGGTTCGATAAGCTCGCCGCCGAGCGTGAATGCTGCCTGCACCATAACCATCCTTACCTGAGGGAAACTTGCCTGAGCCGCCCCGAAGGCCGGTCACGAGAGTCCGTCGTGATCGAGCATGATCCTGAAGCGAGACGCCCGGCGAGACGAGTATCGCCAGGGCGACCGAAGAACACTGGTGGATCAAAAGAAAAACACTGGTGGATTAAAACACGCTATCTCGCAGCGGCGCCCGTCGCCGCCGCCACAACCACACCAGATCACGGCCAAAGGAGAGCACCAGCAGCGCCGCCGCCAGCGCCGTCAGCGCCACCGCCCAGGAAGATGTCACCAGCGGGAGCAGGCAAACCAGCAGCGTCGCCACCTGCCACACGCAGATCGTCTTGCGCAGATAGCTCACCGGCAGTTCGCGGTGCAGCCAGGGCCAGTAGAGACCCGCACCGACGAAGGCGTAGCGGGCCAGGCCGATGACCAGCACCCAGCTGCCCACCTTGTCCAGCGCCACCAGCGCCGCGCACAGCACCACGATGAAGAAGGCGTCGAGCTCCATGTCGAAGCGCGCCCCGAAGCGCGTCGCCGAGTGCGTGTGGCGCGCCACCCAGCCGTCGATGCCGTCGAGCAGCAGCGCCAGCAGGGCCAGCGCGGCGATCCCCTCGGCGTGCCGCTGAATGAAGGCAGGATAGGCGATCAGCCCGGCAACCAGCGCGATGAACACCGCGCGCAGCAGGGTGATGCGATTGGCCCAGCCGATCCCCTGGCGCGCTGCTGGCCACGCCCACAGCACCGCCGTGGCGATGGCGACGTAGACCCCACCGGCGGTCAGCCGCAGCCCGCCCGGGGCGGAAAACGCCCAGTGCACCCACTCCACCAGCAGCGCCACCAGCGCCAGACCGGCGCCCAGATCGACCCACCCCCAACACCCCCGCCGGCGCAGCGTACTCGCACGTCCCGGTCCGTCCGCCATGATGCATCTCCTTCTTCTTCTCGTCTTCCCTGTCACTCTCGATCCATACGTCGGCCGTACAAGTCTGGATGCGTCAGCGTTACCCCGCCACTGGTCCACGCCATGCGGCCCGCGATGATACCCCAGCGGCGATGGTGCAGCGCAGGTCAGGCGTCGCCAGCCACCAAAACCGATATCTATCAAAAATCATGTATAGCCATTGTATAACTGACAAACTGCCACGCTCTGCCATACTCCTGTGCATGGTGTCGCGTCAGAGTGGCCCATTCGCACCGCGCACCCGGGATCGTGGCCTGATCTCACCAGCCAGATCGCGCGCGGCCAGTGCCTGCGCCGGATGACACTGGGCAGATCTGACAAACATTAGAAATTATTGAACAGAATGCCGGGCCAGGCGAGTACAGCGCCCCGACCTGGCCGCGGCGACAGCCGGCTACAGAGAGACGCTTTATGACGATGCCCTACGCACACGCCTTCTGGTCGCTCGGCGACGGCAGCGGCGAGATCAGCCAGGCCGACCTGAACGAAGATGGCGAACTGATGGTGCGCACCTGCTACAGCGCGATCAGCCGGGGCAGCGAGACCCTCGTGTTCAATGGTCAGGTGCCGCCGAGCGAATACTCGCGCATGCGCGCCCCCTTTCAGAGCGGCGACTTTCCCGGGCCGGTGAAGTACGGCTACTCCAATGTCGGCATAGTCGAGCAGGGCGCCCACGACTGGCACGGGCGCCATGTCTACTGTCTCTATCCGCATCAGACCCACTACCGTGTCGCCGCCAGTGACGTGGTACGCCTGCCCGAGGACGTGCCGCCGGAGCGGGCGGTGCTGGGCGCCAATATGGAGACCGCGCTCAACGCCATGTGGGATGCCGCGCCCGCCGCGGGCGACCGCATCAGCGTGGTCGGTGCCGGCGTGGTCGGCGCCCTGGTCGCCTGGCTCTGTGCCAAGCTGCCCGGCGCCCAGGTACAGCTGATCGACATCGACGAGCGCAAGCGCTTCCTGGGCAGCGCGCTGGGCGTCGAGTTCGTCACCCCGGACAACGCCGCCGGCGAGCGCGATCTGGTGATCCACGCCAGCGCCTCGGGTGCCGGATTGCAGACCGCACTCAAGGTCGCCGGCTTCGAGGCGAGCGTGGTCGAGCTCAGCTGGTACGGCAGTCGCGAAGTGAATCTACCGCTGGGCGAAGCCTTCCACGCCCGCCGCCTGACGCTGCGTTCGAGCCAGGTGGGCAGCGTCTCGCCCAGTCACCGTGCGCGCTGGAACCACAAGCGCCGCCTGTCACTGGCGCTCTCGCTGCTCAACGATGAGTGCCTGGATGTGCTGATCAGTGGCGAGAGCCACTTCCGCGATCTGCCGCAGACCCTGGCACGGCTCAGCCAGGGCGACGACGCCACCCTGTGCGAACGCATCCGCTACGCCTGAGCGCAGCGCAAAGCGCTCTCCAGAACGCCATCACACCGCCGCCGGCCGCGTATCGCAACGCCGCCCCGGCTCAAGGAGACAAGGAATGTTCAGCCTGACCGTCCGCGATCATATGATGATCGCCCACAGCTTCAACAGCGAGACCTTCGGCCCGGCGCAGAAGCTGCACGGCGCCACCTACGTGGTCGACGTCACCTTCAAGCGCCCGGAGCTGGATCACGACGACCTGGTGGTCGACATCGGGCTCGCCAGCGACACCCTCAAGCGGATTCTGGCCGAGTTCACACTCAGCAATCTCGATGACGTCGACGAGTTCAAGGGGCGCAACACCACCACCGAGTTCATGGCCAAGGTGGTGTTCGACCGCCTGGCCCAGTCGATCCGCGACGGCGAGCTGGGCGAAGGCGGCCGCCATCTCACCGCGCTCGCGGTCACCCTGCACGAGTCGCACATCGCCTGGGCCAGCTACGAAGGCGGCCTATGAGCGATCTCACGCTGATCGTCGCTGGTGACCCGCAGCAGCTCACCGGCGGCTACCTCTACGACGCGCGTATCGTCGAGGCGCTGCGTAGTCAGGGCTGGGCGGTCACCGTGGTCGGCCTGGAGGGGCGCTTCCCCGAACCCGACGCGGTTGCCTCACATGCGCTGGACAGTGCCTTGACCGCGCTGGTCGATGGCAGCCGGGTGGTGATCGACGGTCTCGCCATGGGCGGGCTACCGGCCATCGTCGAGCGCCACGCCTCACGCCTGTCGATCACCGCCCTGCTCCATCATCCGCTGTGTGACGAGACCGGCCTCGGCGAGCCCGAGCGCCAGCGCTTTCGCATCAGTGAGACCCGCGGCCTGGCCGCGGTCGAGCGGGTGATCGTCACCAGCGTCTACACCGCACGACGGCTCGCCGACTTCGATGTCCCCGCGAACAAGATCGCGGTGATCGAACCCGGCGTGATCCGGGGCGAGCTGGCCCACGGCGATCTCACCCAGCCGCGCCTGCTGTGCGTGGCCACGCTGACGCCACGCAAGGGCCAGGACGTCCTGGTCGAGGCCCTCGCCGAGCTGACGCATCTGCCCTGGCAGTGCGACCTGATCGGCGATCTCGACCGCGCCCCGGACTATGTCGCGCAGGTGCGAGCGGCGATCGCCCGCCACGGTTTGGAGGAGCGTATCCGACTGCTCGGCGCCCAACCCAGCACGGCGCTGGGCGAGCACTACCGCGACGCCACGCTGTTCGTGCTGCCCTCGCACTACGAGGGCTACGGCATGGTCATCACCGAAGCACTGGCCCACGGCCTGCCGGTGGTCACCACCACCGGCGGGGCGCTGGCCCACACCCTGCCGGAGCAAGCCGGCATCAAGGTGCCGCCGGGCGACAGCCGGGCGCTGGGCGAGGCCCTGACCAAGCTGCTGAGCGACCCCGAGCGGTACCAGCGCTACCGCGACGGGGCGCGGGCGCTGCGTGACACCCTGGGCGACTGGGACAGCGCCGCGCGCGCCTTCGCCGCAGCCCTGACACGGGAGACCACATGAGCACACCAACGCCATTCACCGCCGATGCGCACTTCAGCGATGCCTGGCTGACGCTGCGCGAGCCGGCCGACCACCGCGCCCGCGACGCCCAGTTGACCCACGCCGCCGACCACTGGCTGGCGCAGCTCGCCAACTCCACGGCCACGCTGGTCGATCTCGGCTGCGGCAGCGGCTCCAACCTGCGCTATCTGGCACCGCGCCTGCGCACGCCCCAGCACTGGCGGCTGGTCGACCACGACGCCAGCCTGCTGGAACATGCACGAAGCCGCTGCGATGAACTCGTCAGCGCCGCGGGGGAGCCGATCCAGCTGACGACTCAGGAGGCCACGCTGGCACAGGCGCTGGATGACGCGCTGGACGGCGCCGACCTGATCACGGCCTCGGCGCTGTTCGATCTGGTCTCTGCCGAGTGGATCGACGCCCTCGCCGCACGCTGCCGCGAGTTCGGCTGTGCCGTGCTGTTCACGCTCAGTGTAGATGGCGAGATCCACTTCCAGGACAGCGCCGGCATGACCCTGGAAGACAACGACGATCGCTTCGTGTTCGATACCCTCGCCGCCCATCAGCAGCGCGACAAGGGCGTCGGTGAAGCGCTCGGCACCCTCGCCCCCAGCTATCTCAAGCAGGCGTTCCTGCGCCACGGCTATCATCTGCGCGAAGCGCCCTCGGCGTGGCGCCTGGGCCGGGAGACCTGGCCGCTGATCGACGCCCTGATGGCGGGCTGGCGGACGGCACTGCTGGAGCAGGCACCGGCGCAAGCCACGCGCATCGAAAACTGGTACCGGACACGCCTGTCGGCACTCGACGCGGGCCGGCTGATGCTGACCCTGGGCCATCGCGATCTGCTCGCCCTGCCACCGGAGTCGACCCCGGGCATGTCGTTCGACACATCGTTCGAAACGTCTGTCGCACCGTCTCAGGATCGGCCAGCGTGAGACGCCGGCACGCCGCTCTGCTGCGCCTGGGTATCACCCTGGCGCTGCTGGCCACGCTCGCCTGGCAGTTGAACACCGGCGAGATCCTGGCGCGCCTCGGCACACTGTCGCCGCTATGGGTCGCTGCGGGCATCGCCCTGAGCCTGCCCCAGGTGGTGATCTCCGCCTGGCGCTGGCGTCTCACCGCGCGCTACGTGGGTATCGCCCTACCCTGGCCCCGCGCCCTGCGCGAGTACTATCTGGCGACCTTTCTCAATCAGATCCTGCCCGGCGGCGTGATGGGCGATGCCACCCGCGCCTGGCGCCACGGCAGCCGGGCCGATGCGGGGCAGCGCGGCGCGGCGATTCGCGCGGTGATCATCGAGCGCGCCTCGGGACAGATCGCGCTGGTGCTGGTCGCCCTGATCCCCCTGGCGGCGGCAGCGCCACTGCGCGACGCCATCGTCACCAGCCTGAGCGCGGCGCAGTCGGGCTGGCCATGGGCGATCGCCGCAGCCGCGCTGCTGGGACTGGTCGCGGTGATCGGCCTCCGGCACCCGGCCCTGAGCCGAGCCCTCGCAAGCCTGGGGCAGGATCTGCGCCAGGCGCTGCTGGGTTCACGCGTCTGGCCGCGCCAACTGCTGAGTTCGCTGCTGGTGGTCGCCACCTATGTGGCCGTATTCCTCTGCGCCGCCCGGGCCCTCGAGCTGCCACGCTCGCTCGGCGTGCTGCTGCCGCTGATCCCACCGCTGCTGCTGGCGATGGCGATCCCGCTGAGCGTGGCCGGTTGGGGATTACGCGAAGGCGCCGCCGCGCTGATCTGGCCGCTGGCCGGGCTGCCGGCCCAGGAAGGGGTAACGCTATCGATCACCTACGGCCTGCTGATTCTGCTCGGCAGCCTGCCCGGCGCCCTGGTGCTCGCCCGTGACCACTGGGCCGAGCGACGCCGCCCCGGGGCCGTCAAACGGGCCGCCGTCGCCGGCAACAGGGAGATCGGCTGATGCCCTCAGAAGCCAGCAGCCGGCCGGCACATCCGGCCTCAGGTCGCCGCGCCACGACGCAGATCGACATCGAACAACATGTCCTCGCCCAGCGTGAAGTGGCGACAAGCCGGACGCAGCGCCCGATCCAGCGTCTCGATCTCGGGCAGCGTCAGCGCCGGCCGGCCGGAGCCGATGATCATCGGCGCCACCACGCTGTGCAGCCGATCGAGTTGACCGGCCTCGAGGAAGCGCGAGATGGTCAGCCCACCGCCCTCGACCAGAATGCGCCGGCAGCCGCCCTCGGCCAGCAGCGCCACCACGTCGGCCGGATCTGCCCCCGCGGCATCGACCTGCAACGGCTTGACCGAGACATGGCTCGCGCCCTGGCGGGCCCTATCCGCAGCGGCCTGCTCGGCGCGCGCCGCGGCCACCAGATGCCAGGTCGGCGCCAGATCCCGGGTGAACACACCCCGCGTCGCGCAGACCCGGGCGCGCGGGTCGAGCACCACGCGCAGCGGGTTGTCGCCCTCGACATGGCGCACCGTCAGTTGAGGGTCATCGGCCTCCACCGTGCCGGCACCCACCACCACGGCATCCACCAGCGCCCGGGTGCGGTGCAGATGGACCAGGCTGGCCTGACCGGTGACATAGTGAGAGGCCCCGGTCACCGTGGCGATGCGCCCATCCAGACTCTGGCCGAGCTGAGCGATGAGCTGCGGACCGTGGCTGAGATCGGCGACGCACCACGGCAGCCAGATCGACAGCAGCTGCGCCGCCTCGGCGTCCACCCGAGCGTCGCTGCGCCAGCCACCACCCGCATCGACCTCGAGGCGCACACCGTCTCGTTCGATCCGGCCATCGAAGCGCTGCCGCCGCGTCGCCGCGGCAATATCGCGAATCCAACGCCAGGCGAGCGGCGTATCGATGTTCGCAGCGCTCTCGAAACTGGTGGTCATGGGCACTCCTCGGCCAGACTGGGGGGTAAGGACGCCACCGGCGTCACTGCGCGACACGGAGATCACGCGTTCAAGGTTAGCAAACCCTACCGCGGGCGCCGACGCCCGGCGGTAATGCCACAGACCCGGCTTGAATCATGGATGATGCGTAAGGAGAGATGAGATGCGACAGGTAGAACGAGCGATTTTCGACCTGAGACGCGGCCTGCCGGTACTGGTCAGGGCCGACGGCAGCGATGTCATGGTGCATCCGCTGGAAGGCTGTGACGACGAGGCGCTGGCTGCCCTGCAGGCGCTGAGCGGCAGCCAGCCGGCGCTGGCCCTGACCCGCCACCGCCTGGCACGGCTGGGTATCGACAACGACGCTGCCGCGGCGCTACTGCCGATCGACGCCGCCGATACCGCCGAGGAGGTGATTGCCTGGGCCAGTGCCGAGGACGGGCGCCTGCCCGCCGACAGCCGCCCGGCCCCTGCCTCACCCGGCGCTCGGGCGGCGCTGGAGATGATGCGCATCGGCCTGTTGATCCCTGCAGCGGTGGTGGCCGAGATCACCGTCGAACGCCGCGCCCAGGTCGAGGCGCTGGTCGCCGAGGGCTCGGTGCTGGCGCTGCCCGCCGAGCAGATCGATGCCTACGCCGAGCACCGCTCGCACTTTCTCAAGCGCACCAGCGAGGCACAGATCCCCCTCTCCCACGCCGAGGAGAGCCGCTTCGTGATGTTCCGCGAGGCCGACGGCATGCGCGAGCACATCGCCATTCTGATCGGTGACACTCAAGCCTGGAACGACGCCGTGCCGGTACGCCTGCACTCGGCCTGTCTCACCGGCGACCTGTTCGGCAGCCTGCGCTGCGACTGCGGGGAGCAGCTACGCGAAAGCGTGCGCGCGATCGACGAGCGCGGTGGTGGCGTGCTGCTCTATCTGGCCCAGGAGGGGCGCGGCATCGGCCTGGCCAACAAGCTACGCGCCTACACCCTACAGGATGGCGGGCTCGACACCGTGGATGCCGATCAGGTGCTCGGCTTCGGCGAGGACGAGCGCACCTACGGCGTTGCCCTGGAGATGCTCGAACAGCTCCAGATCCAGCGCATCGAGCTGCTCACCAACAATCCGGAGAAGCTCAACGCCATGGCCCAGGGCGGCATCGAAGTGGTCAATCGGCGCGGCGTCTACGGCAAGCTGACCCGGCAGAATCAGCGCTATCTCGATGCCAAGGCCAAGCGCGCCGGCCACTGGCTGGAGGAGGTGCTGGGCCAGGAGAGCGAGACCCGAGTGGCGCCGTTCAAGCGCCCGGTGACCAAGTAACGCCTCGCTTCACGCCCCCCACGCCATCGCGCTGCGGCGGAGCCGGACATCGGCTCCGCCCTCTGCCAGCGTCCTGAACCACGCGCAGCCCCACCTGCCGAGCGTTACGACACCTAGCGCAATGTCGAGAGATCGAACGCGGCGGCGACCTCGATCACCTCCGCCAGCCGTGCCGCGAAGTGGGCCACCAGCCGGCTTCCAGTGGCGGCATCGGCCAGCGTCGCATCACCGGTGACCCCGCTGGGGTGGAGATCCTGGGCCATCCAGGCGTAGCCGGCGTCGCCCTCGGGGCCGAGCCGGGCGCCGGCATCGGCCTGGCGCTGGGCTTCGGAGACCGCGTTGGTCAGTGCCTCGCGGCGCACCTTCCCGGGTGCCAGATGCAGCATCATCGCGGTCTCCAGCGCCCCACCGTGGAGACCATGACGCAGCTCGGCGGCGGGCAGCGCCTCGGCCGGCGGCGCAAAGCGAAAGTAGTTGGCCTTGACCACCAGCATGCCATGGGCAGCACGCAACTTGAGCGCGGCCAGATCGATCACCGCCTTGTTGCCACCATGGCTGTTGAACAGCACCAGACGGCGGATACCGGCCCGGCTCACCGCCTCGCCCAGTGCCTCGATCACCCCGATCGCGGCCTCCGGCATCAGGCTCAGGGTGCCGCAGAAGGCGGTATGTTCGAGACTCGCCCCCAGCGCCAGCGGCGGCAGCACCACCACCGTGCCCGGGCTGTCCAGCCCGTGGTTTTCGAGCTCAGATGTCGCGGCCGCCAGCAGGCCCAGGCCGATATCCAGATCGGTGGAGAGCGGCAGATGCGCCCCGTGCTGCTCGATCGCCGCCAGCGGCAGTACCGCCACCGTGTGCGCGTCGACCCGTGCGGCCAGCTCCGGGCCGGTCAGATCCTGCCAATGGAGAACGCGTTGCGCGTCGTTCATGCCCGGTTCCTTCTGGGGTGATTCAGCATCGATGATTCAGGGTCAGTGATTCAGGGTCGCAGCGTCTCGGGCGTGCCCTCGTCACCGTGGTGCGCGGGGGCGTGGCGCAGCAGGCGCTCGGCGATCGCACTCTCGCGGACCACGCGCCGGGCGATCGCCTCGCGCAGCGTACGGCTCTGCCCGGGCCCACCCGCCAGCGCCAGGCTCAGACGCGAGCGCGCCCGGGTGATGCCAGTGTAGATCAGCTCGCGGGTGACGATCGGGTTGGCCCGCTCCGGGAGCACGAACAGTACATGCTCGAACTCCGACCCCTGGGACTTGTGCACGGTCATGGCGAAGGCGGTGGCGGCGGCATCCAGGCGCGAGGGCAGCACCTGGCGAACCCCATCGCCCTGCACGAAGCAGACCCGCAGGCGCCCGTCGGCATCGGCCAGGGTCAGCCCCAGATCGCCGTTGTAGAGCCCCAGCTGCGGATCGTTGTGGGTCACCATCACCGGGCGCCCGGCATACCAGCCATCGGTGCGCGTGATGAACCCCTGCTGCCGCAGAATCTGGGCGATGCGCGCGTTGAGCCCCTCGACACCCCACTCCCCTCGGCGCAGTGCACACAGCACCTGAAAGCGCCCCTGCAGTGCCAGCAGCTCGGCGGCGGGCGCGCCGCGGGCGAGGGCCGCAAACAGTGCACGATAGCCCTCCACCACCCGACGCTCGAAGGCCGCGCCCTCGCTGCCGATACGCTCGATATCGGCGTACTCCCCGCCCAGGCAGCGCAGAAAGGCGTCGCCATCGCCGGCATTGGCGGCACGGGCCAGCGCACCGATACCGCTATCGGCGTGAAAGCGGAAGCTCCGGCGCAGCATCGCCACATGATCCGCCAGCGGGTTGGCGATCGCCGCCGGCGGCAGCGACTCGCCACCCACCCGGGCCAGATAGGCGCGGGTCGCCTCGGTGTAGCCGACCTCCCGGTCCACCCCGGCACCGACGCAGAGATCGCCGAGCACCGAGCCCGCTTCCACCGAGGCGAGCTGATCCTTGTCGCCGAGCAGAATCAGCCGCGCCTGGGGCGGTAGCGCCGCCAGCAGCGCGGCCATCATCTCCAGATCGACCATCGAGGCCTCGTCGACCACCAGCAGGTCGAGACTCAGGGGCGTCTCGGCATCGTGGCGGAAATGCCGCGTGTCCGGCCGCGCCCCGAGCAGGCGGTGCAGGGTCTGCGCCTCCTGCGGTATCGCCGCGCGCACGCCCTCCGCCACCGGCAGCTTGGCGACCGCGCCGGCGATCGACTCCGACAGCCGCGCGGCGGCCTTGCCGGTGGGTGCAGCGAGCCGGATCCGCAGTGCTGCCCCGGTGGCCAGCGCCTGCTGCTGCAGTAGCGCCAGCAGCCGTGTCACGGTGGTGGTCTTGCCGGTGCCCGGGCCGCCGGAGATGATCGTCAGCCGCTGGCGCAGCGCCAGCGCACAGGCGATCCGCTGCCAGTCGGGGGCATCCGCCGCCTGGGCATGGCCGGCGAAGAGCGCCGCCAGCGGCGCGGCCATGGCATCGCTCACCGGCAGACTGCCGCCCAAGCGCTGGCGCAACCGTGCCGCCACCCCGCACTCCGCCTGCCAGTAGCGGCGCAGATAGAGCTGATCTCCCTCCAGCACCAGCGGCGTGGCGCTGGCGGCGGCGACCTCGGCGCTGGCGACTAGCGGTGAGGCCGCCAGCCGCTCACGCCAGCCGGCGAGATCGAGCCCGGCCAGCAGCTGCTCCGGCAGCGTCACCGGGGTGGCCGGCGGCTCGCCGCCATCCAGCGGCGGCAGCGACAGCGCCGAGTGTGGCGCTGCCAGTGTCCGTGCCAGCGAGAGGCAGACATGGCCGCGCCCCGCCTGGTGGCTCACCAGTGCCCCCGCCAGCCACACCAGCGGATCGCCACCGGTGGCTGAATCAGCGTCGTGGGCCGCGAGAAAGCGCGCGAAGTGGCGGTCGAGCTGACGCAGCCAGCCCAGCTCGACCCACAGCGCCAGGGCCGCGAACAGCCCCTCCCGCTGCAGCACCGGTGGCGCCGGCGCCGCCAGATCGAGGGAGAACTGATCGCTCGCGCGGGGTTGCGGCGGCATGTCGTGATCTTGCGAACTCATGTCTCGACCTCCTCGGCCGAGGCCAGCAGTGCGTTGGCCGGCCCCTGATCGCCATCGAGCCAGGCGTCCAGCGCTTCGATCAGCGCCTGAGACGGGCGGCGGAAGAAGACGCCGGGCGCAGGATCGGGCGCCGTCTCGATAGGCGTCTCATGGCCCCCCCCCGGCGCGGATTCGGGGGCCGTGTCGACAGCCTCCGACGCCAGCCCGCGCAGGAACACATAGCAGGCGCCGCCCATGTGGCGGGCGTAGTCGTAATCCTCGAGGCGTGCCGCGAGCAGCCGGTGCAACGCCAGCACGTAGAGCACGTACTGCAGGTCGTAGCGGTGCGCGACCATCGCCGCCGCCAGCCGCTCGCCCAGATAGTCGGCGGGGTCATCGCCCAGATGGTTGGATTTCCAGTCGAGCACGTACCAGCGCCCGTGGGCCTCGAACACCAGGTCGATATAGCCCTTGAGCATGCCGTTGAGCTTGCGCGGCGCCAGCCGCGGGCGCTGCCCGGGCAGCGGCTCCAGTCGGCTCACTAGGCGGTCGAGGGGCGCACTCCAGGCCGCCGTCGCCGGCAGCCAGAACTCGAGTTCGGTGCGCCACGCCGAGAGTGTGGTCAGCCGCACCTCACCCGCAGCGCTGCGCAGCAGCGGCTGGCACAGGCGCTGGGTGAGCCAGTCACTGAGCAGCTCGCCCCAGTCCGCCTCGTAGCCGCCCAGTGCCAGGCCACGCGCTACCTCGCGGCGTACCTCCTGGGCATAGGCCGGAGTCGCGAGACGATCGAAATCGAGACGTTCGAGCAGGCCGTGCAGAAAGGTGCCCGGCCGTGGCCCGCGCGGAAAGTCGATCAGCGAGCGAATCCGCGGCCGTGGCACCGGATCGCGCTCCTGGCTCACCTCGACGTCCAGGGTCGCCGGCAGATCCTCGCCATCGCCAAGCCGAGCGTCGGCGATCAACGCGGTGTAAGAGGCGATCCACCAGTCGTCGTCGATCGCCCCCTGGAAGCGCCGCGCCGGCTTGGTGGCGCTCTCCGCCTGGGCCTGGCGCAGGCGCCAGGACGGCGGCTCCGGCGGCGCGGAGAGTTCGAGCCAACCGGCGCGCTGCGCGGCCTGCAGGCGTGCCAGCAGCGCCTCGCCGTCATCCTCGGCCTGGCTGCCGAGCAGCCGCCCCAGCGCAGTCTCGTGGAGACAGCCGCCGCGGCTGCGTCCGCGCCCCACCTGGGCCACGCCCAGACGGCAGGCGAAGATCGCCCGGGTCAGCGCCACGTAGAGCAGCCGCACATCCTCGTCGAGTCGCGCCAGATCGGCGTCGCGCCGCTGCGCCTCGTCGGGGCTGGCGACCATCACACTGCCCTCGCCGTCGGGCGGACGCAGCGCCAGCAGCTGCGTCTGGCGGTCGGGCTCCGCCGGGCGGTGGGAGCAGACGAACGGCAGCAGCACGATGGGGTACTCCAGCCCCTTGGACTTGTGCACGGTGATCACCTGCACCAGATCTTCGTCGCTCTCCAGGCGCTGGCTCAGGGCCTGGCTGTCGAGACTCGTCTCACCCGCCTGCAGCGCCCGATGCCACCAGCGCAGCAGCGCCTGCTCGCCGTCGAGTCGCTGCTGCGCGGCCTGGGCCAGCTCCCCCAGATGCAGCAGGTCGGTCAGGGCGCGCTCGCCGTCGGCGCGTGCGGCCAGACGCTCGGCGATGCGGAAGTCGCGCATCACCGCGCGCAGCATCGGCAGCACGCCGCGCCGCTGCCACAGCCGGTGATAGTCGCCGAAGCGCTCGACCTCGCGCTCCCAGGCCAGCTCGTCGGCGAGCAGCGCCTCCAGCGCCGTGGGGCTGTCGTTGAGCAGCCGCGAGGCGAGTGCGGCCTTGAGCCGGGCATCCTGACGCGGCTGCGCCACCGCTTCGAACAGCTGCAACAACTCGAACGCCTGCGGGGTGTCGAACACGCTGGAGCGCTCGCTGAGATAGACGCTGCGAATGCCGCCCTCGGCCAGCGCCCGGCGCACCTTGAGCGCCTCGGGGCCGTTGCGCACCAGAATCGCGATGTCGGCGGGCTTGAGCGTGCGCTCGCCGTGCTCCCCGGTAAAGCGCCACGCGCCCTCCAGCAGCCGCTGCACTTCGGCCCGGGTCGCCGTCGCCATACGCGCCTGATAGTCACCCTGGGCGTAGCGCTCGCTATCCGGCCACCAGGCGCCGAGTGCCGCCACCGGGGCGCCCTCCTGGGTCACCAGATGCGTCGACTTGGCGCTGGCATCCACCGCAACGAAGGGGATTTCGGCACTGCCGAAGGGCTCCGGATGGCCGGCGAAGAGCGCATTGGTCGCCGCCACCATGGCCTCGGTGGAGCGGAAGTTGCGCAGCAGGGTGAAGCGGCTCGGAGTGGCCCGCCGAGCGCGCAGATAAGTGTGAATGTCGGCGCCGCGGAAGGCGTAGATCGCCTGCTTGGGGTCACCGATCATCAGCAGCGCCGTGGTCGCCGGGTCGCTCTGCGGCGCACGGTAGAGACGCGAGAAGATCCGGTACTGCACCGGGTCGGTGTCCTGGAACTCGTCGATCAGCGCCACCGGCAGCTCGTGCCGGATCCGCGCCGCCAGGCGTAATGCGGCAGCCTCGTCACCGGCCTGGGCCATGGGGGTCAGCGCCGCGTCCAGATCGTTGAGCAGATCGGCGAACTCCCACACGCCCTGGCGCCGCTTCTCCTGGGCGAAGGCCTGGGCCACACGGTCGCGGGCGTGCACCAGCACGCGGGCGGCAATGGCATCGAACGGCCGCCCGTGCTCGGCCAGGCGGTCGAGCGCAGCGAAGAAGGGGTGCGCCGGTGGCGTGGCGCCCTTGCGGGTGGCGCCTTCGAGCTTGGCCTGCCCCAGCCAGAAGCGCCCGCTGCTGTCGCTGACCTCCTCCGCCGCCTCGAACTCGCCGCGGGCAAGCCAGGCAGCGTAAGCCGCCAGGCGTGTGTCCAGCTCCTCGACCTTGTAGCTGCGCTTGTTGAGCGCCCCGGCCTCGAACGCCTGGGCCAACACCTGGCGGATCGCCGTTTCGTCCCAGCTCGCGCGCAGCGCCGCTTCGATCGTCTCGCGCGCGCTCAGTGTCTGTTCGGCGCCGGCGAACAGCGTCGCCAGCGTCTGCGGCGCGTCCACCGCCTCGCCGCCGACCCACAGCGGCTGCGGCTGGCCATCCTTGAGCAGCGGCGCCAGTGCCGCGGCCAGTGCCTCCGGCCCACTCCAGTGGGCGCGAATCTGGCGCTGCCAGCGCGCATCGAGCGGGTAGAACTCGCGCCGCCAGTAGTCCTCGACCACCTGGGTCAGCAGCGGGCGACCCTCCTGCAAAAGCTCGGCGGAGAAGCGCGCGCCGGCGTCGAAGGCGTGGCGCGTGAGCATGCGCTGGCAGAAACCGTGGATGGTGAAGATCGCCGCCTCGTCCATCAGCCGCGCGGCCTGATCGAGGCGTCGGGCGCCGCTACGACAGGCCGTCTCGCCCGCCGCCACCAGTGGCGCCAGCAGGGTCGCGAGCACGCGGTCGCGGCGCGCATCGGGGCTCGCCAGGAGCCACTCGCGGGCCTGCTTGAGCCGCGCCCGGATACGCTCGCGCAGCTCCGCCGTGGCCGCTTCGGTGAAGGTCACCACCAGAATCTCCGGCGGGGTCAGCGGACGCGGGAAGTCGAGTGTCTCACGCCCGGGCAACGGGCCGAGCACCAGGCGCACGTAGAGCGCGGCCAGGGTGAAGGTCTTGCCGGTGCCGGCGCTGGCCTCGATCAGATGGCGCCCGGTCAGCGGCAGGCTGTCGAGTTCGAGGGCGACGACGCTCTCGCTCATGAACGCTCTCCCGTGGCGTGAACACGCTGCGTCGCACGGCGCATGGCGTCGAGCAGCGGCTGATAGTGGCGGACGCTCTCGCCCACACCGCCGGCGGCGGCGAAGCTGTCGAAATCGGGCCATAGCTGCCCCAGCGCCCCTTCGCGCCGAATCAGCGCCTCGACCTGGAAGTTGCCGGCCTCGAACTGGGCCGCCAGGGTGTCGCGCAGGGCCGCCTCCGGCGGCTCACCGGCGGCCAGCGCCGCCAGGGTGTCGCTGCCACACTGGCCCCAGAGTGTCCTGGCCAGCTCGCCGACAGCCGGTAGCGGCGCGCACCAGGCACGCCACCAGCACGCCAGCCAGGCGGCCAGCGTCTCGCGCGCCAACGCCCGCTCCAGCGGCGGGAAGCGCAGCACCCGATCCTCGAACAGCGCGCTCCAGGCGGTAGCGTGTTCTCCCGCGGCGTTGGCCAGCAGCCAGCGCAGATAGCCGGCGTGGAGCCGGTGCGGCTTGCCCAGTTTCTTCCATGGCCCCTCGCCCTCGGGGCGAAAGTGACCGAAGTGGCTGGTCTCCAGGGTGACCAGCTCGGCCCCCTCGTCGCCCAGGTAGAGCTCATCGAGGCGCGCCTCCAGCGCCAGTGCCGGGGTCGTGCCCGCCGCCGGTGCGACGAAGTGCAAGCGTGTCGGCGCACAGGCGGTGAACGTCGCGGTCAGCCCGCGCCAGCTGGCCAGCTGCGCGCTCAGGCGCTTGAGCGGCGGTTCGATCAGCGCCTGGCCGAACCCCGCCGCCGGCAAGCGTCCGGCGAGGCGCAGGCGCTCGGCCACCTGCACCAGCGGCTCGCCGCGGCGGCCGGCATCGAGCAGCTCACGCCTCAGGGTGTGGTCCTCGAGCGCATCCAGCGTGAACGGTTCGCTATCCTCGTCGGGTACCTCGGCGCTCTGGAAGCGCACCCCGAGCCGCCCGAGATAGACGCTCCATGGGCGTCGCAGCAGACGCTGCAGGTCGTTCAGCCCGAGCGCCTCCGCCGGGGGCTGGGGAGACGTGCCAGCGTCACCGGGGTGGCTCGCCTCGGCCTGGCGCCGCGCCGTCTCCGGTTGCCCTGTCTCTTCTTGCCCCGCCGCGCTCTCGTTCGCCGCCGCGCTCTCGTCCGCCGCCGCGCCATGTAGCGGCGCCCAGCTGGCGTCATAGGTGAAGCGTGGGTCATCGGCCAGGAAGTAGCGGCGTGAGAACGGCTGCAGCGGATGGGTCTCGATCAGGCGTTCGGCCAGGCGTCGCTCGGGATCGTCGCCCTCGACGTCATTACCGGCCGGCTGCCAGCCCTGCTCGAGCATGTCGAGCAGCTCGCCGATCAGCACCGAGGGCGGCCGCGGGGTATTGTCGCGCTGGTCGAAGCCGACCCAGGAGAGGGTCAGCCGGTCGCGGGCGGAGAGCAGCGCCTCGAGCAGCAGATAGCGGTCGTCGTCGCGCCGCGAACGGTCACCGGGGCGCGCCCGCCCTGCCATCAGGTCGAAATCCTGCGGCTGGCGGGTGCGCGGGTAGGCGCCGTCGCTCATCCCCAGCAGATAGATATGGCGGAACGGGATCGCGCGCATCGGCATCAGGGTGGCGAAGTTGACCTTGCCGGCGAGGAAACGCTGGGCCAGGCCACCCTCGTCGAGTTCCGCCTTGAGCGCGTCGCGCACCACGCCGAGCCCGATCGGCTGGGAGAAGGCCGCCAGCTCACAGCTCGCCTGCCAGCGCCCCAGGGCCTGATCGACCCGCGCCAGGACGTCGTGCTCGTCGAGCCCGGCGGGCTGGAACATCCGCGCCAGCAGCGCCCCCAGGCGCACCCGCCATTCGGCCGGCGTACCCGGCGCGCAGAGTTCGGCGCGCTGCGCCTCGAGCGCCGCCACCAGCTCCGCCAGGCGTCCGGCGAGATCCGCCTCCAGCCCGCCGACCTCGTCATAGGGCACGATGGCGTCGAACTGCCACGCCGCTGACTCTGTCGCATTCGCCCGGGTCGACTCCGGCGGCAGTGGGCCGGTTGCTTCCGGCGGCAGCGGACCGGTTGCTTCCGGCGGCAGCGGGCCGGTTGAATACCCCAACAGCATGCGCTCGAGGCCGAACGCCCAGCTGTTCTCGTGCAGCGCAGGAAAGCCCAGCGCGCGGCGGTGGCTGGCAGAAAGCCCCCAGCGCACGCCGCTCTCCGCCAGCCACTGGCGCAGCCGCGGCAGCTCGCCCTCATCGATGCCAAAGCGCGCCCGCAGCGCCGGCACGTCGAGGGCATCGAGCAGCTCGCTCACCCCGAGCCGCCGCTCCGGCAGCTCCAGCAGTGCGAGCACCAGCACCATCAGCGGATGGGTTTCACTGGCCACCTGATCGGCGATGGTGAACGGCACGTGGCGCGGATCGTCCGCCGCGTACTGGCCGAACACCGCCTCGATATAGGGGGCGTAGATATCGATCTCCGGCACCATCACCAGGATGTCGCGGGGGCGCAGCGGCGCACCCGCCGCACTCGCCTCGTCGAACGCGGCGAGCAGGCGGTCGTGCAGCACCTCGACCTCGCGCAGCGGCGAGTGCACGCGGTAGAAAGACAACGAGGCGTCGTCGGCCGCGATGGTGCGCTTGTGGCCCTGCTCCCGCGCCAGCTCGCCGGGATGGCGCAGATCGAGCACGTCCTGTTGGATCTGCGCGAGCAGTGAGGGCGCCCCAGTCGAGGCCGGGTCCTGGAACAGATCGGTCTCGACGTCGAAGCCGCCATCCTGGCTCTCGAATTCGTAGAGCCCGACGATGAAGTCCCGGCCCTGGGCGCCCCAGGCCGCGAGCAGCGGGTTGGCCTGCAGATGCAGCGCCTCTTCATCGAGTTCACACAGCCACGGCGCCTCCGGGTGGCGCTCCTGCTGGCGGGTCTGGGCAGCGGCGGAGAGGCGCCCGGCACGCTTGATCGCCTCACGGTCGGAGACGATATCACCCCAGTAGTGACGACAGGGGTTGGTGATCATCAGAAAGACATCGATGACGCCGGAGAGTGCGTGCAGCGCCTCCAGGAGCTGCGCCGGCAGCGCCGAGATGCCGAACACGAACAGCCGCGGCGGCAGCCCCGGCGGGCAGGCGTCGAGGGCCCGCGCGGCGCGCACGAAGCGCCCGTGCAGCCGCGCACGATTGAACTCGCGCTCGGCCGGGTCGGCGTCCTCCAGCAGCGCCCGCCACAGCGCCGGCTGCCAGCGCTGGTCGGCGGGCAGATCCGTCGGTGCCGTCTCGCCCTGCTCCCACGCCGCCAGCCAGTCCGGCCGATAGTTGAGATACTGGTCGAACAGATCCGCCAGGCGCACCGCGAGCTGCCAGCGCTTGCGCTCGGCCTGCTCGGCGGCGGACCCCGCNNCCCGCGTCAGCGGACAAAGCGCCTGCGGCTCCCGCGTCAGCGGACAAATAGTGCGCCAACGGCGCGAATACCTCAGGCTCCGCCGCGATCCGGTGCTCCAGCAGGCGCAGGATGCGCCACGCCAACGGACGCTTGTCGAACGGTGAGTGCTGCGGAATCGGCGCGCCCTCGCGCTCCAGCACCGCGCGGTAGGCACGCCAGACGAAGCTCGACGGCAGCGGGAAGTCCACCGAGGCAGCGATGCCATCGGCCTCCGCCAGCGACAGCCGCAGCCACTGCGCCATGCCGTTGGACTGCACCAGAAAGGTCTCGGGGGTGAGCGGCGCCAGACGCTGGCGCTGCATCAGCGCCAGTGACAAATCGCGCAGATCCTCGAGGTGGTTGGCGTGCAGGACGCTGAACATTCACGCTCCCAAAGAACAGAGATTCGACCGGGTCGACAGGCTGCCTATCCTACCCCGGCACGGCGCGCCCAGCACACGGGATCGACGCCGCGACCGGGCTGGGGCAGACTATGACAACCCGATGACAGGGCCGCGCCACGACGGCGGCGCTCTTGTCGCAAAACCGCAAGCGCAGAACCGGAATCGAAAGCCGGCACCAGGACACGTCGTGACCACACCCATTCTCCTCGCCGTGCTCGCCGGCGCCCTGATGCACGCCAGTTGGAACGCCCTGGTCAAGGTGGGCCTCGATCGTCTGCTCAGCCTGTCGCTGATCCAGGTCGCCTGCGCCCTGATCTCCCTTGCCTGCGTCGCCTTCGTACCACTGCCCAGCGCCGCTGCCTGGCCGTGGCTGGTCGCTTCCGCCTTCCTGCACATCGGCTACAACGTGTTCCTCGCCCGCGCCTATCGCAGCGGTGACCTGGGTCAGGTCTACCCCATCGCCCGCGGCTGCGCGCCACTGCTGGTGACCCTGGTCGGGGCCTTCGCCCTCAGCGACTCGCCCACCGCCTTCGGCTACGCCGGCATCGCACTGCTGGTCCTGGGTATCTTCAGCATGGCGTTTCGCGGCAGTGCCCAACACCGTCTGTCACGCACGGCCCTGGCCAATGCCCTGATCACCTCGGTGTTCATCGCCGGCTACACCCTCACCGACGGCAGCGGCGCACGGGTCAACGGCAGCGCCGCCGGCTACGTGGTGTGGCTGTTCCTGCTCGATGGCCTGGGCATGCTGCTGACGCTGGTGCTGATGCGCGGGCCGGGCGTGCTACCGACCCTGATCGGGTACTGGCGGGTCGGGCTGATCGGCGGCGCGCTCTCGCTGAGCGCCTACGGCATCACCATCTGGGCGATGACCCAGGCACCGATCGCCCTGGTCGCGGCGCTGCGCGAAACCAGCGTGCTGTTCGCCATCGCCATCGGCGTGATCTGGCTCAAGGAGCCGCTGCGACGCGAACGCCTGGTGGCCGGTGGGCTGATTCTGGGCGGCGTGGTACTCAGCCACTGGGGCTGATGACGCGCCCTGCGCCCCTGCCCGCGGCGCCGATCATCCGCCAAGGTCTGCCGGATCCTGACAAGGCGACTGTCATCCACTCTCAGGCCTGCTAGGCTCTGAATGAACGAGCTGCTCTGATGCCGTCGAATCATCGCCACGATCACTCACCCGTGGCCGCGCCACCGCGTACCGGCAAGGAGTCCGATGTGCCCCTGACAACGCCCCCGCAACCCGACAACCGTTATGGCCGTGCCCGCTGCGTCGGGGTGGAGATCGAGTTTGCCGGCATCGCCCCGCTGGCCGCCGCGCGTCTGGTCGAGGCGACCTTCGGCGGCACGCTCAAGCACGACAGCGCCCATCGCCTGCGGGTCGCCGACACGCCCTGGGGCACCTTCCATATCGAGCTCGACAGTCAGTACGTGCATCCGGATGCCGCACTGCTGGCGCGCGCGCAGTCGGACAACGGCCAGCCGCCGGGCATCGGCGAGCACCTGCGTGCCAGCCTGCACTCACGTACCCGCGAATGGCTGGGCGACATGGTCGCCGGGCTGGTGCCCACCGAGATCGTCTGCCCGCCGCTGCCATGGCACGCCCTGGCCGAGCTCGATGCACTGTTCGACGCCCTGCGTAGCCATGGCGCCGAGGGCACCGATGCCAGCCTGATCTACGCCTTCGGGCTGCACCTCAATCCGGAGATTCCGGCGCCGGAGGTGGAGAGCGTACTTGCCCACCTGCG
Source organism: Salinicola sp. RZ23 (assembly GCF_003206675.1). Lineage (NCBI taxonomy): Bacteria > Pseudomonadati > Pseudomonadota > Gammaproteobacteria > Oceanospirillales > Halomonadaceae > Salinicola > Salinicola sp. RZ23. Next base: position 158,460 of record NZ_PZJK01000009.1, on the reverse strand, counting down.
CGCCTATCTGATCCTGGCCGAGTGGCTGCGCGACCAGATCGTGGTCGACCTTACCCGGGACATGCTGCCGCACACCCGGCCCTTCTCCGAGACCTACGCAAGCCTCGTGCTCGACCCGGACTACCAGCCGACGCTGCCGCAGCTGATCGACGACTACCTGGAGGCCAACCCCACCCGCAACCGTGAGCTCGACCTGCTGCCGCTGTTCGCCTGGCTGGCCCCGGACCACCCCAGCCCGCTGCTGCAGGAGGGGCTGGTCAAGCCGCGTCCGACCTACCACTACCGGCTGCCCAACGCCTCGCTCTCCGATCCCGACTGGGGCGCCAGCCTGGAGTGGAACCGCTGGGTCGAGGTCGAGCGCCTGGCCGCCGACCCGGCGCGCCTGGCCGAGCGCTGCGCGGCCTACCGCGAGCACCTGGCGCAGCCGACGCTGAGCCGCTGGCTCGACTCGCTGCAGCGCTGGATGCGCTCCTGATGGCCGGTGAGAAGCGCGGCCGGCGGCCGCTGATCGGCATCACCACCTCGGACCAGAAGAGCCGCATGGCGTGGTGGTGCGACTGGATCTCGGTGTGGCGCGCCGGCGGGCTGCCGCTGCGGGTATCACCGGCCCGCCCGCTGCAGCGCGAACTGGATGGCCTGATCATCGGCGGTGGCGATGATATCGGCGCCCAGCGCTACGGCGGCGAGATGCAGCTCGACGTGCGCATCGACCCCGCCCGCGACGAGCTCGAACTCGACCTGCTCGCCACCTGCCTGCCGCGCGGGCTGCCGATCCTGGGCATCTGCCGCGGCGCGCAGATGATCAACATCCATCTCGGCGGCAGCCTGATCGGCGATATCCAGTCCACCTACCGACATATCCGCAATCGGCGCACGGTGCTGCCACGCAAGCGCGTGGAGATCGATCCCTACAGCCGACTGGCCGAGATTCTCAACCGCCGCTACTGCCAGGTGAACAGCCTCCACCACCAGGCGGTGGATCGCCCCGGCGAGGGTCTCAAGGTGGTGGCGCGGGATCGCAACGAACTGGTCCAGGCGATCGAGAGCGAACACCATGCGTTCCTGATCGGGGTTCAGTGGCACCCGGAGATGATGCTCTTCAGCCGCTCCCAGCAGCGCCTGATCCGCGCACTGGTGCAGGCGGCCGGCAGCCCGCGGGAGGCCGCTACAGCCAGCGCTGATCCGCAGTGAAGGCAACGGTGAACCAGCGCTGCTCGGCGGGCATGCTGAGCCCGGCGGCGATCTCGGCGCGAATCTCGTCGCACACGGCGATCCCGCCGTCGCGGGCGAACTCGGGGGTGGTCAGGATATGCACCTCGATGGTGTACACGCGACCGCTCTTGGCCACGTAGCTGTCGAAGGCCAGCAGCCCTTCGCGGCGCATGACCGGTGCCATCGCCGCCCGCACCTCGCTGTCGAGCCGCGACGGCGCCACCATCAGCACCTCGCGCATGGCGCGGTAGACGATCCGCAGCGGGATCGGCACGAACACCAGGGTCAACAGCATCACCAGGGTGGTGTCGACATAGGGGATCCAGCCGGCGTAGCGGGTGCCCTCCATCGCCCAGGCGAGCAGGAAGGCGATCAGCAGCGCGCTGGTGATGAGCCCCGCCATCAGCCAGTTCTGCAGATCGATGCGCACGAACTCCGAGCGTGCACGGCGGTTGAGCTGGCGCTCACAGAAGAACAGGGTGAAACAGATCAGGCTCACCGCCACGGCGTAGCCCAGTGCCAGCCCAAGCTGCGGCTCGCTGCCGCCCTTGAGCCAGGTGCCGAGGGCGTTGAGGAAGGCGTAGAAGCAGAGCAGCACCAGTACCGCGCCGTTGAAGGCCGCGGCCATCGGTTCCAGATGCCAGTAGCCGAGCTGGAAACGGCGGGTCGATTCGCGCATCACCAGCCGCGTCACCGCCAGCGCCAGCATCGACATCGCCGCATCGATCGAGGAGAAGACGCCGTCGAACAGGATCGCCTCCGAGCCCGAGATCAGGCCCAGTGACACGCCCAGGGCAGAGACCACCAGAGTGGCGGCGATGGAGAGGGTCAGAATGCGCTGTTCGAGGGTCGCGGGCATCGCCCTGCTCCGGGTGACGCGCCCCGTGTGGCGGGGCGCGGAGATCTCACGACGGCATCACCGCCAGCCGACGGCCGCCCGGCGCCCACAGCAGGAACAGCCCGATCAGCACGCCGAGCAGCGCCAGCGCGGCGATGTAGTAGGCCGGCGCCGCCGGATGCGAAATCATCAGGGTCGACACCACCACCGGGGTGAAGCCACCGAAGATGGCATAGGCGACATTGTAGGAGAACGACAGCCCCGAGAAGCGCACCACCGCCGGGAACGACTTCACCGCGATGGTCGGTACCACACCGACGATACCCACGCCGAACCCGGCCAGGCAGTAGCTCCACAGCAGCTGGCTGGGGTCCTCTGGCACCGTGTGCATCATCACCCAGTAGGCGCCACCCAGCAGCAGGCTCCACAGGATCAGGGTCACGCCGCTGCCCAGGCGGTCGGCGCACCAGCCGGCGGCGATGCTGCCGAACACGGTGCAGACGATGGCCCAGACGTTGGCATAGGAGGCATCGATGGCGTAGAGGCTCTTGAGCAGGCTCGGGGTGAGCAGCAGCACCACCACCACGGCGCCGGTCAGGATCCAGGTCACGCCCATCGACAGCACCACGCTGTTGAGATGGCTGGAGAGCACCCGCTTGACCGGTAGCCCCTGGGAGAGCGCCTTCTTGGCGCGCATCTCGGCGAACACCGGGGTCTCTTCCAGGTAGCGGCGCAGGTAGACCGCGATGAAGCCGAAGACCCCACCGATCAGGAAGGGCACCCGCCAACCGTAGGCGCTGATCTCCTCGGCGCTGTAGTAGGACTTGAAGAAGGCCGAGATGATCGAGCCGATCAGGATACCGGCGACCAGCCCCGAGGCCAGGGTGCCACAGGCCAGACCGACGTCCTTGCGCGAGACGTGCTCGGTGACGAAGACCCAGGCCCCGGGCACCTCGCCGCCCACCGCCGCGCCCTGCAGGATGCGCATCAGCACCAGCAGCAGCGGTGCGGCGTAGCCGATCGTCTCATAGGTGGGCAGGCAGCCGATCAGCAGGGTCGGCACCGACATCAGGAAGATCGACAGCGTGAACATCCGCTTGCGCCCCAGCAGGTCGCCGAAGTGCGCCATGATGATGCCGCCCAGCGGCCGCGCCAGATAGCCGGCGGCGAAGATGCCGTAGGTCTGCACCATGCGCAGCCACTCGGGCATCTCCGGCGGGAAGAACAGCGCCCCGATGACCGTGGCGAAGTAGACGAAGATGATGAAGTCGTAGAACTCCAGCGCGCCGCCGAGGGCGGACAGCGACAGGACCTTGATGTCTCCGCGAGACAGGGGGCGCGACGGGGCCGCGTCGTATTGGGGAAGAGTTGCCATGGCTGTTGTCTTGTGTCGTGGGGCGTCGAAGTCGGGTGTGTCCCTGTTCCCGCCCGGGCGCCGTGAAGCCGGCAGCGGATGTCAGGCAAGACGCGCGGGGCAGAGTACGTTAACAGAGTCCCAACACGCCGTCATGGCCCTGAACGCCGCCCAAAACGCAGCGAGCCGGCCCTGGGGCCGGCTCGCGGTGGTCAGCGCCAGGCGCCTCAGCTCTCGAGCTTGGCGTCCAGCGAGATCTTGGCGTTGAGCAGCTTGGAGATCGGGCAGCCCTCCTTGGCCTTCTGCGCGGCGCTGTCGAAGGTCGCCTGATCGGCACCGGGGATCTTGGCCACGGTCTTGAGCTCGACCGCGGTGATGGTGAAACCGCTGTCATCCTGCTCCATGATCACGGTGGCCTCGGTCTTGATGCTCTCGGGCTCGATACCCTCCTCGCCCAGCATCATCGACAGCGCCATCGAGAAGCAGCTGGCATGCGCGGAGGCGACCAGCTCCTCCGGGTTGGTGCCGGGCTGACCCTCGAAGCGGGTATTGAACCCGTAGGGGTTCTCCTTGAGCGCACCGCTCTGGGTGGACACCACGCCCTTGCCCTTCTTGAGGCTGCCTTTCCATTCGGCGGAACCGGATTTCTTGATCGTCATCATCGTCTCCATGGGTCGTGTGAAGGCTGCGGTCGTCGTCCGCATCCATCCTTGGGGATGGCTCGCGGATCAGTGTAGACCATGCCTTCAACTCTCATCGAACTTAGGATCTTTCCTGTCCACCTAGGCGTCGAGCGCGCCGATCGCCGCGTCGTAATCCGGCTCCTGCTTGATCTCGCTGACCAGCTCGGCGTGGATCACCCGATCCTCTTCGTCGAGCACTACCACCGCCCGCGCGCACAGCCCGGCCATGGGACCGCTGTCCAGCGAGACACCATAGAGCTGGCGGAATTCGGGATGGCGGAAGCAGGAGAGCGTGCTGACGTCGTCGAGCCCTTCCGCCCCGCAGAAGCGCACCTGGGCGAACGGCAGGTCCGCCGACACCACCAGCACCACGGTATTGTCGAGCTGGCTGGCACGCTCGTTGAACTTGCGCGCCGACATCGCACAGGTCTGGGTGTCGATGCTGGGGATGATGTTGAGCACCTTGCGCTTGCCGGCGTAGTCATCGAGCTGGACATCCTTGAGCTCGGCATCGGTCAGCGTGAACGGCGGCGCCTTGTCGCCCTTCTCGAGAAAACGGCCACTCACCTCGACGGGTTCACCGCCACGGGTAACGGTCTGCATGGTATCGCTCCTTGGAAGGCCCCGCAGGGGCCCACTGACAACGGCTGAAGACGGGAGGCCCGGACAGTCGGCGCCTCCGCCCCAGATCCCTCCCCAGAGTAGTCCCGACACGGCATTGCAGCCATCGACATGCGTCGCCGCCGCAGGCGTGGGGCTTGCGTCACTCGGCCTCCCGTACCGCCAGCCCGGCCGCCAGCGCCGCCGAGCCGGGTTCGCGCAGCCGCGCCATGTTGCGCTCGGGAATGCCTTCGGGGTCGGCATGGTGCGCGATCGCTCGCTCGAGCTCGGCCTCCCGCAGGAGGTGCAGCATCGGCCAGGGGGAACGGTTGGTGGCGTTGGCAGGATCGGTCGCCTCGACCCCCTCGAACACATAGTCCGGGTGGAAACTGGCCAGCTGATAGATGCCGACATAGCCCTGATCTTCCAGCAGCCGCTCGGCCAGCTCGAGCCAGTCCAGATAGTCGTCGAAATCCTCCATGCCCGCGGGCGCGATCAGCAGCGTGGTGGCGATCGCCGCGTTCGCATCGAGATGCCGGCACTCGGCGATCAGTTCGTGCAGCAGCCCTTCCAGGTCACTGGCCTCGGCCACGGCGTAGCGAATGGCATCCCGACGCATCTCGCGACCGGCAAAGGGACAGATATCGTGGGCCACGACGAAGGATTCGACCCAGGCCCGGGTCTGATGGAGCGAAGAGGGTTCGATGAGGAGTCTCCTGAAACCGGTAGACGATGACTGCGATACGTTGACCCGCACCGGGCCGCGGTTCACCCAAAACCAACGCAAGGAATACAGGCGTCAAACAAGGTGACACGAAGACCGACGAAGGGGTTTGCGAAACCCGCGAGTGGCGACCAGCATAACAGTAACGCCTCAACCGACAGGGAGTATTCCATGCCCCGGCAGATACCACGGATCGAATTGCCCGAGTCCCGAAGCGCCCCGTCGCTGGCCTTGCCGGCCATCGGCCAGGGCACCTGGTATATGGGCGAGAATCGGGTGCCGCGCCAGCAGGAGGTGGCGGCGTTGCAGCACGGCCTGGACCTTGGCCTGACGCTGATCGATACGGCCGAGATGTATGGTGACGGCGGTGCCGAGGAGGTCGTCGGCGAGGCGCTACGCGGTCGTCGCGACGACGCCTTCGTGGTCTCCAAGGTCTACCCCTGGAACGCCGGTCGCGACAGCGCCATCGCCGCCTGTGAAGGCAGCCTCCAGCGGCTGGGGATCGAGACCCTCGATCTCTATCTGCTGCACTGGCCCGGCAGCATCCCCCTGGAAGAGACCTTCGAGGCGTTCGAGCGGCTGCGCGATCAGGGCAAGATCCGCCGCTTTGGCGTTTCCAACTTCGATGCCAGCAGCCTCAGGGCCATGGAAGCCCTGCCGGCCGCCGCCGATTGCGCGACCAATCAGGTGCTCTACCACCTCGGTTCCCGCGGGATCGAGGTCGATGTCATGCCCTGGATGCAGGATCACCATATGCCGGTGATGGCTTACTGCCCCCTCGCCCAGGGCGGTCGACTGCGTGCCAAGCTGCTCTCCGCTACCGTGGTCAACGAGATCGCCGACAAGCATGGCGCCAGCGCCGCCCAGATCCTGCTGGCCTGGAGCATTCGCCCCGCCTGCCACCAGCACGAGAGACCAAGGCCGGTGGTCGCCATCCCCAAGGCATCGACCCTGGCCCACGTGGATGCCAATGCCGCCGCCTTGAACATCGCCCTCGACGCTGACGATCTCACCCGGCTCGATGACGCCTTCCCGGCACCCCGGGAGCCGGTATCGCTGGATATCGTTTAGGCTATGGACGAAAACTGTCTGCGCTCGGCAATACCGGAGAGCTAGGCAGCGCGGCTACAGCGACAGCTGCCCGCTGACCGCCACCTCGCCCTTCCTCGATGCCAGCCGATCCGCCAGCCGGGTCGGCTCCGGCAGCTTGGTCCGGCCCAGGCAGCGCACCACCCAATCGACCGCGGTGGGCAGGGAGAGCCGGTGCCCCGGCGACACGAACAGCGGCTTCACCCCCTCCCGCGAGCGCAGCACCGCACCGATGGTGACCCGGCCGCGGGCGTCGACACTGACATCGCTCGGGTCCTCCTCGCGCCGCCGGTCGGTCAGCGGCGTCCACTCCCCCTTGGCCGACGGCACCTCGCCGAACTGGCCGCACAGCCGGCTCTTGCCCACACCGATGGTCGGCAGATCGAGCCACAGCCCCAGATGCGAGGCGATGCCCAGACGACGCGGATGGGCGATGCCCTGGCCGTCGACCATGATCAGATCCGGGCGCCGGGAGAGCTGCTCGAAGGCCCCCAGCGCCGCCGGTATCTCGCGAAACGACAGCAGCCCCGGCACATAGGGCATGCGCGTCGGCTCGCGATGCACCACCTGTTCCACCAGCGCAAGCGACGGCCACTCGAGCAGCACCAGCGCCGCGCGGGTGGTCTCCCCGCCATCCTCGAAGCCGATATCCATGCCGGCGATCAGGCCCACCTCGCCCAGCGTATCCTCGCGCCTGACGCTCGGTGCCAGCCGCTTCTGCAGGGCGATCGCCGCCTCCGGCGTCAGGTTCCAGTCATGTAGTGCCATGGCGGTGGTGCTCTCCCGTGCTGTCGACGTCCAGAAGCCTAGTCACGGCGCACGCGTCTCTCCAATGCGCCGCGCCTTCGATCCGCCCATGGCCGTTCTTTTCCTCCGCCGATCTTCTCCGAGGCGGTCGTCGCGTTACACTTGGCATCGCGCTTGCCGCTTCACCCTCTCAGACGTCACAAGGCGCCGCATCGTGAAACTCTTCCACACCGCCGACTGGCATCTGGGCCAGTCCTTCCATGGCCAGGAGCGCCATGTCGAACAGCGCGCCTTTCTCGACTGGTTGCTGGCGACGCTCGCCGAGCGCCAGCCCGATGCGCTGCTGATCGCCGGTGACATCTTCGATGTGGTCAATCCCTCGCTGCGGGCCCAGGAACTGCTCTACGACTTCATCGTCGCCGCCCACGCCGCCCTGCCGACGCTGGAGATCGTGATGATCGCCGGCAACCACGACAGCGGTTCGCGCATCGAACTGCCGGCGCCGCTGATGAAGCGTCTCAAGACCCATGCCCTGGGGCGGGTGCACTGGCTCGAGGATGGCAGGCTCGACAGCGAGCACCTGCTGGTGCCGCTGCCCGACGCCACGGGGGAGATTCGCGCCTGGTGCCTGGCCTTGCCCTTTCTGCGTCCGGCGGAGGTCACCGGCGGCGATGTCGACGACTACCGCGACGGCATCGCCCGCGTGCACCGCGAGCTGGTCGCAGCCGCCGAGGCCCGCCGCGAACCGGGCCAGGCGCTGGTGGCGATGAGCCACGCCCATCTGCAGGGCGCCGCCGTCTCCGAGGCGAGCGAACGGCCGATCGTGATCGGCGGTGAGGAGGCGATCTCCGCCGCGCTCTTTCCGCCCTCGATCGCCTATGTAGCGCTGGGTCATCTCCATCGGCCACAGCAGGTGGGCGAGCCGCGCATCCGCTACAGCGGTTCGCCGCTGCCGCTGGACTTCAGCGAGAGCCACTACCGCCATCAGGTGCTCGAAGTGAGCCTGAACGGGGCCGAACTCGACACCGTCGAGAGCCTGCCGATACCTCGCCACGTGGCGCTGGAGCGCATCGGTCCGGGCAGCGTCGAGGCGGTCGAGGCCGAGCTGATGGCGTGGCAGCCCGAATCCAGCACCGGGGAGGCGCTGCCGCGGGAGCGCTGGCCGTGGCTGGAGGTGCGCGTGGCGCTCGAGACGCCGCAGCCCGATTTGCGCGCCCGGATCGAGGCGGCGATCGCCGACAAGCCGCTGCGGCTGCTGCGCATCCACAGCCACTACCCCAACGCCGGGGGCGACACCGCGAACAGCATCGCGGTCGATCTCGACAGCCTCACCCCCCAGGAGATCTTCGCCCGCCGCTGGCAGGCCGAGTATGGCGAGACACCGCCGGAAGCGGTGGCGCGGGATTTCGCCACCCTGGTACAGGAGGTACAGGACGCGGAGCCAGACACATGAAGATACTCGCCATCCGGCTGGAGAACCTGGCCTCGCTGGCAGGACGCCACGAGCTCGACTTCACCACCGCCCCGCTCGCCGACCAGGGGCTGTTCGCCATCACCGGCCCCACCGGCGCCGGCAAGAGCACCCTGCTCGATGCGCTCTGCCTGGCGCTCTATGGCAGCACGCCGCGACTGCGCCGAGCGCCGGGTCAGGGCTCTGAAATAGAAGATATCGATGGCAGCAAATTGGGCACCTCCAACCCGAGCACTCTGCTTCGTAGAGGCTGCGCTAGCGGGTTTGCCGAGGTCGACTTTCTAGGCCGCGACGGTAGAAAATATCGAGCCAATTGGTCAGTTCGCCGAGCAAGAGACAAGATCGATGGCAGTTTACAAAAATCAGGGCAATCTTTAATTGACCTAGATAACAATCAGATACTCTCAGCGCAGAAGCGTGAATTCAAAGAGCTGGTAAAAGAGAAGGTCGGTTTAGACTTTGAGCAGTTCACCAGAGCAGTGATTCTCGCGCAAAACGAATTCACTGCATTTCTTAAGGCAGAAGATAATGAGCGTGGGGCTCTACTAGAGCAGCTAACAAATACCCAGCACTACTCCGCCATCTCGCGCGCCGCCTTCCAGCGCACGCGCACGGCCAGAGGCGCGCTGGAGGCGATCGAGGCGCGCCTCGCCGACGCCCTGCCGGCGGACACCGAGGCCCGCGCCGACCTGGAGCGCGAGGCCGCATCACAGCAGCAGGCGCTGGCAGCGCTGCAGACCCGGCGCGAGCAGCTGCGTGGCGAGGGCACCGAGCTCGAACGCCAGGCCCGGCTGAGCGCCGACTGGCAGCAGGCCGAGAGCGCCCTGCAGGCGGCCGAGGCAGCGATCGCCGCCGCCCAGGAGGAGCGCCACACCCTCGCCCAGCTCGACGCCATTGCCCCCTGGCGCGAGCGTGCCCAGCAGCGACGCAGCCTGGCAGAGACCCTGGCCCGGCGTGGGCAGCAGCTGGCCGAAGCCCGCGCCGCACTCGACCGCTGCGACGGCGAACGCCAGGCCCTGACACCCGAGCTGGAAGCCGCCAGCACCGCCCGCGAACGCGCCGCCGCCGCGCAGCGCGACGCGCAGCCCGAGCTGGAGCAGGCGCGCCAGCTGGAGAGCGAGCGTGATCGGCTCCAGCAGCAGTGCGATCAGCAGCACGCGGAGCAAGCGCAACTCAATGCCGCCGCGGCCGAGAGCGCACAGCAGCAGACGCAGCTACAGCAGCGCCTGGCCACCCAGGCGCAGCAGATCGAGGCCCAGCAGCAGCACCTCGCTGCGCTGCTGGAGACAGCGACGACGGAGACCGCCGCGGCTGACCTGCGCGCCGCCCTCAACCACAGCCGTGACAGCGTCCAGACACGGCTAGACGCCCTGGACACTCTGACCCAGGCGTGGCGCGAACGCGAGCGTCTGGATCATGAGCAGGCGACGCTGCAGCAACAGCTCGCAGAGAGCCGCGAACGGCTGACCCAACTCGAACAGGCGGGCCAGCAGGCCAAGCGCGATCTCACCGCAGCCGAGCAGCGCCAGGCCCAGATCGGCGAACAGATCGAGAGCGCCCGCGCTGCGCGCAGCGACGAGGTCGCGCGGCTACGCCAGCAGCTGCGTGAAGAGACGCCGTGCCCGGTGTGTGGCGCCACCGATCACCCCTACCGCGACGCGCCGCCGGCGCATCCGGGGGAGGCGCTGGTCGCCAGCATCGAAGCCCAGGAGCGACAGCAGCTCGAGCAGGAGGCCCAGCGCGTGGCGGCCGCCCGAGAACAGCATCAAGAGCTGAGCGTCGAGTGGCGCAGCTGCCGCCAGACGCTGCTGGCTGCCGAGCAGCGCCAGCAAGCGCTGGTGCCGGCCCGCGATGCCGCCGCCAGTGCCCTGGCCGACCACCCGCTGAGCGCCGAGCTGAGCGACGCCGAGCACCCTGGCGAGTGGCTGCAAAGCCAGCGCGGGCAGGCCCGGGATGAACGCCAGGAGGCCAGCGAGCGGCTGCAGAGGCTCGACACCATCGAACGCACCCTGGACCCGCTCGAACGTCAGCGTCAGAGCCTGACCCTGGCGCTGGGCAAGCTGGAGACACACCAGGCCCTCGACCGGACTCGCCTGGAGACGCTCGCCGCCGCACTGCCGGAGCTGGAGCAGGCGCTGACACGCACACACCAGGCACTCGGCGCGGCGCTGGGCGAGCACGCCTCGGCCCAGGCCTGGCAGGCCGCGCTGGAGGCGCAGCGCCAGCAGACGCAGCAGCGGTGGGAAGCGCACCAGGCGCAGTGGCAGACGCTGGAGCAGACCCACGCACGGCTGACCCAGCAGATCGCCGATCTGACCCAGCGCCAGCAGGAGGAGCAGGCCACCCACGCCGAGCTCGAGCACGCCTGGCAGGCGTGGCGGCGCACCCAGCCCGAGCTCGACGAGGCGCGGCTGGAGACCCTGCTGGGCTACACCGAGACCGCACATCGACAGCTGCGCGAGACCTGCGAGCGGCGCGAGCGCGAGCGCGACGCAGCCCGGGTCGCCGTCGAGGAGCGCCGCCGCGCCCTGATCGAGCAGCGCCGTCTGCTACTGCCAGAGACCCCCGAGGCGCGGCTGCTCGATACCGAGCACGAAGATGCGCTGAGCGCGCGCCACGCTGCCCAGCGCGAGCGCCTGCAGGCACTGGAGAGCGAATGGCAGGCACAGCAGCGGCGCCGCGACACCGCCCAGCAGCAGCTCGCCGAGGACGACCGCCGGCGCCAGGTACAGCAGGAGGGGGCGCGCCAGCGCGAAGCGGCGGCGCAGGAGTTGCAGCGCTGGGAGCGGATCAACGGCCTGATCGGCAGCGCCGACGGCAAGCGCTTCCGGCGCATCGCCCAGGCCTACAACCTCGACCACCTGTTGACCCACGCCAACCAGCACCTGCGCGCGCTGACGCCGCGCTACCGCCTGGAACGGGGCGGCAGCGAGCTGGGCATTCTGGTGATCGATGGCGACATGGCCGATGAGCGGCGCTCGGTGCACTCGCTCTCCGGCGGCGAGACCTTCCTGGTGTCGCTGGCCCTGGCGCTGGGGCTGGCCTCGATGGCCTCGCACCAGCTGGCGATCGAGTCGCTGTTCATCGACGAGGGCTTCGGCAGCCTCGACCCGGCATCGCTGGCGCTGGCGATGGATGCCCTCGATGGCCTGCAGGCCCAGGGCCGACGCGTCGGTGTGATCTCCCACGTGCAGGAGATGCACGAGCGAATCCCGCTCCAGATCCGGGTCGAGCCCAAGGGCAACGGCTCCAGCGAGGTGCGCCTGCAGCGCAACTGAGCGCGGCTCAGACCTCGATCGCCGCCCGGGCCATGACCTGGGCGGCGGCGCCGCGGGCGGCGGTGAAGGTGCTGTCCTCGACCACCTTCACCGGCACCCGCTGGGTCTGGCGCAGCAGGTCGTTCTGGTGGGCATCGAAGTAGGCCAGCGCCGGTGCCACCAGCGGCTCGCCGAGGCGCATCAGCGAGCCACCGAGGATCAGCATCGAGGGGTTTAGGGTGTGATGCAGGTTGAGCATCAAGAGCCCCAGCGCACGCCCGGCCCGCGCCAGCGCCGCACGGACCTCGGGCTCGTCGAGACGCGCCAGCAGCGATGCGCTCAGGCTGGCATCGGCCTCCACGCCGAGAGACTCGCGCAGCATCCAGCCACTGACCAGGGTTTCGGCACAGCCGTGATTGCCGCAGTGGCAGCGCGCCCCCTCCGCCACCAGCACGGTGTGGCCAATCTCCCCCACCAGCCCCTGGTGCCCCCGCGGAATCACCGGGAAATGTTCGCCACTGACCACGCCGCAGCCGATACCGCTGCCGGCACTGAGATAGGCGATCGACTCCGGCGGCGCGCCCTCGATGAAGTAGAACTCGCCGAAGGCAGCCGCATTGGCTTCGTTGTCGAGCAGCCACACCCCCGCCGGCCAGTCTAGCTCGGCGCGTAACAGCGCCAGGAAGTCGACGTCGACCCAGCCCAGGTTGGGGGCCAGACGCAGGATCGGCGCCTGCGGCGCCACCGGCCCCGGCAGCGCCACTCCGAGCCCCAGACAGGGCCGCGTCGCGATCGCCGGATCGCCGCGCAGCGCCTCGATCAGCCGCGCCAGCACCGCCGCGGTCTGTGCCGGCGTGGTGGGCGAATCGTCCAGACGCTGGCTGGCGAGCAGCTCGCCCTGGAGATTGCACGCCACCACGCGCAGCCCCTTCACCCCCACTTCGGCGCCGAGCATCACATGGTGCTCGCCATCCAGGTAGAGCGAGCGCCCCGGACGCCCGCCGCCGCGGGCGTGCAGCTCGCCCTCGCGCAGCCAGCCGCTGTCGCTGAGCGCGTTGACCACGCTGCCCACGGTGGCCTTGGTCAGCCCGGTGCGCAGGGCGATATCGGCCCGCGACAGCCCCGGATAGCGGCGGACCGTGCTCAGGATCGTGCTGCGATTGAGGCTCTTCAGGTAGTTGAGATCACCGGCGGCATGGGGCGTGAAGTGATTGGGCATGGACGGCTCGGCGCGGAGGGTAATGCTGGGACTATATCAGAGCCAACGAAAGCGTCAGAGCCAACGACAGCCGCACCCACCGCCACTCTTGCCCTTACCACCAATGGCCAATGGCCAGCGTCCCGCCCCCGGCGCATGCTGAGACGCGCCATTAGTTAATACTATTTACTAACTCTTCACGAACAGCGAGCGTGCCATGCCCTCAGCGATCTACCCCAGCCTCCAAGGCAAGCGCGTCGTCATCACCGGCGGCGGGTCCGGCATCGGCGAAGGGCTGGTGCGCGCCTTTGCCGCCCAGCGCGCCGAGGTGCACTTTCTCGACATTCTGGACGAAGCCGAGGCGCTGGCCGCCGAGCTGGGCGACACGGTGCACTACCACCGCTGCGACCTCACCGACCCGGCGGCCCTGGCCGCCACCCTGGAGGCGGTCGGCGCAGTGGACGTACTGGTCAACAACGCCGCCAACGACGACCGCCACCGGCTGGAGGACGTCACTCCTGAGTACTGGGACGAGCGCATGAACGTCAATCTGCGCCATCTGGTGCTGGCGGCACGGGCGGTGGCACCGGCCATGCGCCGTCAGGGCCAGGGGGCGATCGTCAACCTCGGCTCGATCAGCTGGCACCTGGGCCAGCCCGGCATGCTGCTCTACGAAACGGCCAAGGCCGGTATCGAGGGGCTGACCCGGGCGCTGGCGAGCGATCTGGGCAGCGACGGTATCCGCGTCAACTGCGTCATCCCCGGCAACGTCAAGACCCCACGCCAGTCGCGCTGGTACACCCCCGAGGATGAAGCCCAGATCGTCGCCGAGCAGAAGCTCAAGCTGCGCATCCATCCCGAGCACGTGGCCGCGATGGTGCTGTTCCTGGCCTCCGACGATGCCGCCGCCTGTACCGCCCACAACTACTGGGTCGATGCCGGCTGGCTGTGACCGCCCCCAGGCTCGCCCCATGACTCACGCCCGTATCCATACCGAGTGATACGCCTGGACACACGCCAACGGAGCTTGACAATGCCAATATCCAGCGCTTCGCAACACCCTTTCGTGGTCATGCTGATCTGCTGCGTCGCCGCCATCGGCGGCTTCCTGTTCGGGTTCGACAGCGGGGTCATCAACGGCACCGTCGACGGCCTCCAGCAGGCGTTCCACTCCGAGAGCGTGGGCACCGGCTTCAACGTCGCCTCGATGCTGCTCGGCTGCGCCGTGGGGGCGTTCTTCGCCGGGCGCCTGGCCGATCGCTTCGGCCGGCGCACGCTGCTGATCGTCGCTGCGGTGCTGTTCCTGATCAGCGCCTGGGGCTCGGGTATTGCCGGGGGCTCGCTCGAGTTCGTCATCTACCGGGTGCTGGGCGGTCTGGCGGTGGGCGCCGCCAGCGTGATGTCACCGGCCTATATCAGCGAGATCGCCCCCTCGCATCTGCGCGGCCGGCTGGCGACCATCCAGCAGGTGGCGATCATCGGCGGGCTGTTCTTCTCGTTTCTCAACAACTACGTCCTGGCCAACGTCGCCGGCGGCTCGACCGAGCCGCTGTGGTTCGGCTTCGAGGCGTGGCGCTGCATGTTCTGGATGGAGCTGGTGCCCGCCGGCATTTTCTTCGTGGCCCTGCTGTTCATCCCCGAGAGCCCGCGCTTTCTGGTCAGCGCCGGCCAGGAGGCCAAGGCCGAACGGGTGCTACGACTGGTCTACGACGCCACCACCACCGAGCGCCGACTGGGCGAGATTCGCCAGTCGCTCTCCAGCCGCCATCAGCCGCGCCTGTCGGACCTGATCAATCCCGCCACCGGCAAGCTGCTCAAGCTGGTGTGGGTGGGCATCGGGCTGGCGGTGTTCCAGCAGTTGGTGGGTATCAACGTGGTGTTCTACTACGGTGCCGTGCTGTGGCAGGCGGTAGGTTTCTCCGAGAATGATGCCCTGATGATCAACGTGATCAGCGGCGCGGTGAGTATCGCCGCCTGTCTGGTCACCATCGGCCTGATCGACCGGATCGGACGCAAGCCGCTGCTGTGGGCCGGGTCGCTGGGGATGACACTGACCCTGGCGCTGCTGGTCTACGCCTTCTCCACCGCCGACATGGTCAATGGCAGCCTGGCACTCTCCAGCGGCAACGGTGTGCTCGCGCTGATCGCCGCCAACGTCTACGTCTTCTGCTTCAACGTCTCCTGGGGCCCGGTGATGTGGGTCATGCTCGGCGAGATGTTCCCCAACCAGGTGCGCGGTTCGGGGCTGGCGATCGCCGGGCTGTTCCAGTGGGTGGCCAACTTCGCCATCACCATGACCTTCCCGATCATGCTCGCCTCGATCGGGCTGACCGGCGCCTACGGCTTCTACGCCCTGTGTGCGCTGATCTCGATCTTCTTCGTGGCGCGTTTCGTCCGCGAGACCAAGGGCCTGGAACTCGAAGAGATGGTCTACGAGTAAGGCGGCAATTCGCGGATAGGCGGTGGTCGTCGCGGTCCTGCCACGAGCAGCGGCCGCGGCGACCCTCACAGGCAGCGAGGTGATAATGACGCGCGAGACAAGCACGCTGACGACAAGCCCTACAGAGACAAGCCCCCCAGAGACAGGCAACACTGAGACAACCCCAGGGTCAGCCCACGATCCCGCTGCCGCCGTACCGCTGATGGAGCGGATCGGCTACGGCTGCGGGGATCTGGCCAGCAATTTCATCTGGCAGGCGATGAGCATCTTCATCGTCTACTACTACACCGACGTGATCGGCGTCGCCGCCGGTATCATCGGCTCTATCATGCTGTTTTCGCGCGTGTTCGACGGTGTCTCGGACATCGCCATGGGCTACGTTATCGACAAGACCACCTCGCGACACGGCAAGGCCAGGCCCTGGCTGCTGTGGCTGGCGGTGCCATTCGCGATCTCGGCGGTGCTGCTGTTCGCGGTACCCGATGTCTCGCCGTTCTGGCAGACGGTCTACATCGCGGTGACCTATAACCTGGTATGCCTGGTCTATACCGGCCTCAACGTACCCTATGGCACGCTCAACTCGCTGATCACCCAGGACCAGTATCAGCGCTCGCTGCTCAACGTCTTCCGCATGAGCCTGGCGCTGATCGGCGTGCTGCTGGTCAGCAACCTGACGCTGCCGGTCGCCACGCTGTTCGGCGGCGGCCAGGCGGGATGGATCGTCACCTTCGCGATCTTCGGCGCCATCGGTACAGGGCTTTTCCTGTTCACCTTCAAGAGCACCCACGAACGCGTCCAGCCGGCAGAAGCGCGCCGGCGCCAGGCACCGGTTCCCCTGAAGCAGAGCCTGCGCACCCTCGGCAAGAATCGCTACTGGGCGCTGGCCACGCTGTTCATCCTGATCACCTATATCTTCAACGCGCTCAACTCCGGGGCGGTCGTCTACTACGCCCAGTACCTGCTCGACGATACCTGGCTGGTAGGCGTCATCACGACCGCCTACATCGTCTTCATCCTGGCAGGCATGGCCTTCGTGGCGCCGATCACCAAGCGCTACGGCAAGCGCAACGCGATCATCGTCGGCGAGCTGATCACCCTGGTCGGCTACGGCGTCATGCTGATCGACCTCGGCAACGTCTACCTGATCGTCGCCGGTACCATCATCCGCGGACTCGGCAAGGCACCGATCAACGGCAGCATGTTCGCGCTGCTCGGCGACACCATCGAGTACGGAGAGTGGAAGACCGGGATTCGTAACGAAGGCATGGTCTACAGCGGCGGCAGCATGGGCATCAAGATCGGCAGCGGACTGGGCACGGCACTGCTGGGATGGATACTGGCCTTCGGCGGCTATGTCGGCGGTGGCGGCGAGCAGAGCGACACCGCACTGTTCGCGATCCAGGCGCTGTTCGTCTATCTGCCGATGGGCCTCTGCGCACTGATGATCGTGCTGATGCTGTTCTACGACCTCGACAAGCGCTATCCGGCCATCGTCGCCGATCTCGCCGCCAAACGCTGAACCCCGTCGCGACAGGAGATCGCATGTCCCTCATTGCCAACCCCATCCTGCCCGGCTTTCATCCGGACCCGTCGATACTCCGGGTCGACGACGACTACTACATCGCCACCTCGACCTTCGAATGGTTTCCCGGCGTCGCCCTCTATCACTCCCGGGATCTGGCCCAGTGGCGCCAGTTGCCCTCGCCCCTCGACCGGCGCTCGCAGCTGGACATGATCGGCGACATCGATTCCGGCGGCGTATGGGCGCCGTGCCTGAGCTACGCACATGGCCGCTTCCATCTGATCTACACCGACGTCAAGAGTCGCCGTGGCGCGTTCAAGGACACCCACAACTACCTGGTCAGCGCCGAGCGGATCGAAGGACCCTGGTCGGAACCGACTCCTCTCAACAGTAGCGGCTTCGACCCTTCGCTGTTCCACGACGATGACGGCAGCAGTTGGCTGCTCAACATGATCTGGGATTTCCGCAAGGGCCGGAACGCCTTCGCCGGTATCGCCTTGCAGCGCTACGACATCGGACGCCAACAGCTCACCGGGCCCGTGCACACTATCTTTCGGGGGACGTCCTTGGGCATCACCGAGGCCCCGCACCTCTATCGGCGAAACGGCTACTACTACCTGGTCACCGCCGAGGGCGGTACCGGCTACGGTCATGCCATGACGGTAGCTCGCTCACGTGAGTTGACCGGTCCTTACGAGGTCGACCCGACCAACCCGGTGCTCACCTCGAACCCGGATGCGCGCGATCAGTTGCAGAAGTCCGGCCATGGCAGTCTGGTGGAGACCCCCAGGGGCGAGTGGTACTGCGCCCACCTCTGTGCGCGCCCGGTCGTCGCCGGGCGCTGCATGCTGGGGCGCGAAACCGCCCTGCAGCGCTGCGTCTGGACCGAGGATGACTGGCTTCGCATCGATGGCGGCCCCTACCCCAGCCACTGGGTGGCCGGCCCGGAGCTGCACTGGCAGCCCCCCCTCGCCGAGCCGGATCACGATACCTTCGAGAGCCCGAGCCTCTACCGCTACTGGCAGAGTCTGCGCCGGCCGTTCGACGACACCTGGCTGTCGCTGAGCGAGCGCCCGGGCTGTCTGCGACTCAAGGGCGGCGAGTCGATGCAGTCGACCCACCGACAGAGCCTGCTGGCCAGGCGACTGACCCATCTCGACGTGGAGGTGGAGACACGCCTCTCCTTCGACCCCGAGCATTTCCAGCAGATGGCGGGGCTGATCCTCTATTACGACACCAAGGATTATGTCTATCTCAGGGTGACCCGGGAGGAGACGCTGGGCCGTTGCCTCGGTATCGTCGTCTCGCGCCATGGCGTCTACGACGAGCCGCTGGCCGCCGATGTCCCTCTGATGGCGGGTGACGTGCGCCTGATGGCGCGCCTGGAGGGCGAAAAGCTGCGTTTCTTCCATGCGCCGGGCGATACGCAGAGCGATCCGGATCGACACGCCGACGCTATCGATTGGCAACCGATCGGCGAGCCACTCGACATCTCCCATCTCTGCGACGACGACCCGGACTACATCCGCTTCACCGGCACCTTCATCGGCCTCTGCGCCCAGGATCTCTCCGGGACCGGCCTCGCGGCGGATTTTCACGAGTTCGACTATCGCCCAGGAAAAAGCCGCTGACCTCGATGAGATCAGCGGCTCTCGTTGATCGGCCCAGGGGAAAAGGGCCTTGGCCGACCGGCCTCAGCCGGCGAGCTTGGCCGCCAGCTCGGCCACGTGCTTGCCCTGGAAGCGGGCGATCTCCAGCTCGTTCTCGCTGGGTGTGCGGCTGCCGTCGGCCCCCGCCAGGGTGGAGGCACCATAGGGCGTGCCACCGGTGATCTCGCTCATGTTGGTGAGCCCGGCGCAGCTGTAGGGCACGCCGGCGATCACCATGCCGTGATGCAGCAGCGTGGTATGGATCGAGGTCAAGGTGGTCTCCTGGCCGCCGTGCTGGCTCGCGGTGGAGACGAAGGCGCTGCCGACCTTGCCGACCAGCTTGCCCTGGGCCCACAGGCCGCCGGTCATGTCCCAGAAGTTGCGCATCTGCGAGGCCATGTTGCCGAACCGGGTCGGCGTACCGACGATGATCGCGTCGTAGTCGGCCAGGGCGTCGGGGCTCTCGATCACCGGTGCATCCTGATCGGTCTTGTAACCCGACTGCTCGGCCACCTCCTCGGGGACCAGCTCGGACACCCGACGCACGTCCACCTGGGTGCCACCGACACCGCTGGCGCCCTCGGCGATCGCCTTGGCCAGCGTCTCGACATGACCGTAGCTCGAGTAATAAAGCACCAGTACCTTGCTCATTGCACGCTCCTTGCAGCGGGGGTAGCGCCGGCGCATACGGCCGGCAGATCGGGATGCGTGTCCCGGTGAATACTCCTGCAAGGCTAGTCGGCCCGCGGGCATGTCGACACTGGCTTTTTTCGCCCTCGAGCATCGATACGATCGAATCGTCGGCGGCAACGGCACCCGGCTCAGCTATCGAAGAACACCCCGAGCACGTGGTCGAGATGCGCCGCCATCGCCGCCCGTGCGGCCTCGGCATCCCGCGCCTCGATGGCAGCGAGGATATGGCTGTGGTCCTGCTGCGAGCGGCGCGGCATGTCGGTGGACATGAACAGCGCCTGCAGCCGCCGGAACATCACCCCGTACTGATGGCCGAGCAGATGCTTGAGCAGCATGGCATAGGCGGCGTTGCCCGAGGCCTCGGCGATGCGGATATGCATCAGGCGGTCGCCGACCATGTTGTTGCCGCCGTGGCGGTTGTCCTCGACGTTGCGCTGGTAGGCCTCGCGGATCGCCTCGAGATCGGCGTCGCTGGCATTGAGCGCCGCCAGCGCCGCGGTTTCCGGCTCGATGAAGCGGCGCGCCTCGAGCAGCGCGAAAGGCGGAATCTCCTGATCCAGGTCGAGCTCGATCTCGCTTTCGAACTCGGGATCAATCGCCCACGGCTCCTGGCGAAGCGCGACGTGCATCACCGACGTCTCCACCGGCGCTGCACGCTCCAGTACCAGCACGCCGTGGCCGACCCGCACCTCGACCTGCCCCACTACCTCCAGCGCGATCAGCGCCTCACGCACCGAGGCGCGGCTGACCCCGAGCTGCTGCGCCAGATCACGCTCTGGCGGCAGCAGCGAGCCCGGCGGGAACTCGCCCTGGCGGATCAACGCCAGCAGCTGATCGGCGATCTGGCGATAGAGCCGCTGGGCGCGAATGGTCTGAATCGGCATCGCGGGATCTCCTATGGCAGGCCGCCGCCCGGGAACGGCGTCCTTGTTAGACATTGGTCGAAAACTGGCACGCAATCCCGGGCGCTGGCGCTGCCTATTAGACGTTTGGCGGTTTGCGGTGCCGCCACGCATAGGATAATACTCGGCCCAATGGTCAGGCCTTTAGACATTAGAAGCGAAAGGCCACCGTGCGACAACAGTCAGCCAACTTCGACAACGCTCAGGAGCCCCGCCATGCGCCTCGCCCACAAGACCGCTCTGATCACTGCTGCCGGCCAGGGCATCGGCCGCGCCACCGTCGAGCGCTTCCTGGCCGAGGGCGCGCGGGTGATCGCCACCGATATCGACGCGGCCAAGCTCGACGGGCTGGAGGCCGCCGAGTGCCACGCGCTGGATGTCACCGACGCCGCCGCGGTGAACCGCCTGATCGCGTCGCTGGGCGCCCTGGATATCGTCTTCAACTGCGCCGGCACGGTGCCTGCCGGCTCGATCCTCGAGTGCGACGACGCCCAGTGGGCACAGGCCCAGCGACTCAACGTCGACTCGATGTTCTACACCCTGCGCGCCGCCCTGCCGGCGATGCTGGAGAACGGCGGCGGCAGCATCATCAATATGGCCTCCCTCGCCTCCAGCACCAAAGGGGTCGCCAATCGCTTCGCCTACGGCACCACCAAGGCCGCGGTGATCGGGCTGACCAAGTCGATCGCCGCCGACTTCATGACCCGCGGCATCCGCTGCAACGCCATCTGCCCGGGCACCGTGGACTCGCCCTCGCTGCGCGAACGGGTCGCCGAGCAGGCACGCCAGCAGGGGCGCAGCGCCGACGAGGTGTTCGCCGAATTCGTCGCGCGTCAGCCCATGGGCCGGCTGGGCCGGGTGGAGGAGATCGCCGCGCTGGCCACCTGGCTGGCCAGTGACGAGGCCGGTTTCATCACCGGGACGGTGCAGATGATCGATGGCGGCTGGTCCAACTAGGCGTTGCACGACAACTACCCGTGCGCGGCAATACGGCGTCGACAATCGGCGGGAGCGCCCGCCCGGTCCGTTTGCGTCGATTCTTGCCTGGGCTACGCGTCCCGGTCTGGCCTTCGCTGACTTTTCGTACAAACCCTGGGTTCATCCTGACACGACCTGCGCTCGGCACTAAAAGAGAGTGATGATGAACGCACCCATGCATAGACAGAAGGAAACGGCATGAAACTGCTACGCCACGGCCCCAAGGGGCAGGAAAAGCCGGGGATCGTCGACGCCGACGGTCGCGTGCGCGATCTCACCGGCGAGATCGATGACATCGCGGGTGAAGTGCTATCCGCCGCCGGTCTGGCGCGACTCGCCGAGCTCGACCTGAGCCGCCTGCCCGAGGTCGCCGCCGACACTCGTCTCGGCCCCTGCGTCGGCCGGGTGGGCAAGTTCATCTGCATCGGCCTCAACTATTCGGATCACGCCGCCGAGACCGGCGCCGAGGTGCCCGCCGAGCCGGTGGTGTTCAACAAGTGGACCAGCGCCATCTGCGGCCCCAACGACGACGTCGAGATCCCCCGCGATTCGACCAAGACCGACTGGGAGGTCGAGCTCGGCGTAGTGATCGGCACCGGCGGGCGCTACATCGACGAAGCCGACGCCATGAATCATGTCGCCGGCTTCTGCGTGATCAACGACGTCTCCGAGCGCGAGTTCCAGCTCGAGCGCAGCGGCACCTGGGACAAGGGCAAGGGCTGCGATACCTTCGGCCCGCTCGGCCCCTGGCTGGTGACCCGCGACGAGATCGCCGATCCCCACGATCTGAATCTGTGGCTGGAGGTCGACGGCCAGCGCTACCAGGATGGCTCGACCCGCACCATGGTGTTCCAGATCCCGCATCTGGTCGCTTACCTGAGCCGCTTCATGAGCCTGCAGCCGGGCGACGTGATCTCCACCGGTACCCCCCCGGGCGTGGGCATGGGGCAAAATCCGAAGGTCTTCCTCAAGCCGGGCCAGACCATGCGCCTGGGCATCGAAGGGCTGGGCGAACAGCGCCAGCGCTGTATCGAGAGCTGAGCGCCCCGCAACGCCGCGCCGTCTTCCCTGAGTCTGGAAGGCGGCCCGCGCGCCAATTGGCCTGACCTTTAGGCCGATATCCCTTATTTGTGAGGAGAATCCGCATGCAAGTCGTCGTCTGTTCGCGCCCCGGCGAGATGGCGCTGGTCGAGCGCCCGACGCCACCGCTGGCGCCGGGCGAAGCGCGTGTCGCCATCCGCCGTATCGGTATCTGCGGTACCGATATCCACGCCTTCGGCGGCAATCAGCCCTACTTCGAGTACCCCCGCGTGCTCGGCCACGAGCTGGCCGGGGAAGTGGTCGCGGTGGCTGACGAGGTCGACCCGGCGCTGGTCGGCCAGGCGGTCTACGTCATCCCCTATCTGCACTGCGGCGAGTGTCGCGCCTGCCGCCAGGGCCGCACCAACTGCTGCCAGGCGCTCGAGGTGATCGGCGTGCACCGCGACGGCGGCATGGCGCAGACGCTCAATGTGCCCGTCACCCACCTGATGGCGGTGCCGACGCTCTCGCCCGAGGCGCTGGCGCTGGTCGAGTGCCAGGCCATCGGCGCCCACGCCGTGCGCCGTGCCCAGGTCGCCGCCGACGAACTGGTGGTGGTGGTCGGCGCCGGGCCGATCGGTATCGGCGTGCTGCAGGTGGCCAAGAGCTGCGGCGCGCGGGTGGCGATGGTCGACACCAACCGCGAACGCCTGGCGCTGTGCCGCGAGACGCTGGGCGCCGATGCGGTATGGCACGCCGACGACGACGTGGTGGCCAGGATCGAGGCGCTCAACGCCGGCGCCCTGGCCGACGTGGTGTTCGACGCCACCGGCAACCCCAAGGCGATGAATCGGGGCTTCGACTTCGCCGGCCACGGCGGGCGCTACGTGCTGGTCAGCGTGGTCAAGGCAGAGATCAGCTTCAGCGACCCGGATTTCCACAAGAAGGAGCTCACCCTGCTCGGCAGCCGCAACGCCACGCGCGAGGATTTCGAGCACGTGACCCAGCTGATGGCCGAAGGCCGGCTACAGACCGCCCCGTTGATCACCCACCGCGGCCGGCTCGAGTCGCTGCCGACGTTGATGCCCCAGTGGTGCGCGCCCGGCAGCGGCGTGATCAAGGCCATGGTGACCCTCGAAGACGACGCGGAGACCGAGGCATGAATCCGGCGACCATCGCCAGCGACGCGCCGACGCGTCTGAGCCTGCGCATCCACCCCCGCGACAACGTCGCCGTGGCGCTGACCGACCTGCCCGCCGGGCGCGAAGTGGCAGTAGCGAACCTGCGCTTCCCCCTGGCCGACAGCGTGCGCGTCAAGCACAAGTTTGCGCTCAGCGACCTCGCACCTGGCGATGAGGTCACCATGTACGGGGTCACCGTGGGCCGCGCCACCCGGGTGATCCCCCGCGGCGGCGCGATCACCACCGACAACCTGGCCCACGCCACCGCCGGTGGCGACGCCCGCCCGGGGTCACGCGACTGGACGCCGCCCGATGTTTCGCGCTTCGCCCAGGCGACCTTCGACGGCTTCCATCGCCCGGATGGCAGCGTCGGCACCGCCAATGTGTGGCTGGTGATACCGTTGGTGTTCTGCGAGAACCGCAATATCGAGGTACTGCGCCAGTGCGTCGCCGACACCCTGGGTGACGACCCCTATCGTGACTACAAGCGTATGGCCCGGGGCCTGCTCGACGGCATCGAAGCCACCGCGGATGCGCCCGACGAGGGGACACCGTCGCGGCGCTTTCCCAATGTCGACGGCGTGCGTTTTCTCACCCACAGCCTCGGCTGCGGCGGCACCGACGACGACGCCGAGGCGCTGTGCCAGCTGCTCGCCGGCTATGTCTGCCATCCCAACGTGGCCGGGGCGACGGTGCTCAGCCTGGGCTGCCAGAAGGCGCAGATCCGCATGCTCAAGGCGGCGGTCGCCGCGCGCGACCCGCAGGGGCTCAAGCGTGTCGACTACTTCGATCAGCAGTCCTCGCCCAGCGAGGAGCACCTGATCCGCGACGCCCTGACCTCCATCTTCGACGGCCTCGCCAGCGCCGACCGGGTCACGCGTCAGCCCGCCGCCCTCGACAAGCTGGTGCTGGGGCTGGAGTGTGGCGGCTCGGATGGCTTCTCCGGGCTCTCCGCCAACCCGCTGGTGGGCGCGGTGGTCGACCGCCTGGTGGCGCTGGGCGGCAGCGGCATGCTCAGCGAGTTTCCCGAACTGTGCGGGGTCGAGCACGAGCTCACCGCACGCTGCGTGAGCGAGACGGTGGCGGCACGCTTCGCCGAGCTGATGAGCGCCTATCAGCGCCACGCGGCGGCGGTGGGCGCCGACTTCTCGATGAATCCCTCGCCGGGCAATATCCGCGACGGCCTGATCACCGATGCGATGAAGTCCGCCGGTGCGGCCAAGAAAGGCGGCGATGCGCCGGTGGTCGACGTGCTCGACTACACCGAGCCCCACCGTCGCCCGGGCCTGAGCCTGCTGTGCACGCCGGGCAACGATGTCGAGTCGACCACCGCCCTGGCCGGTTCCGGCGCCAACCTGATCCTCTTCACCACCGGGCTCGGCACCCCCACCGGCAACCCGGTGGCGCCGGTGCTCAAGATCGCCAGCAACAGCGCGCTGGCGCAGCGCATGCAGGACATCATCGATTTCGACGCCGGCCCCATCGTGCGCGGCGAGCGCGATATCGACGAGCTCGCCGAGGCGCTGCTGGCGCTGTGCCTGGAGGTCGCCTCCGGGCGCCATGTGACCCAGGCCCAGCGTCTCTCCCAGCACGACTTCATTCCGTGGAAGCGCGGGGTGTCGCTATGAGTCGTCTCGCCATGAACCCGTCCACGGATGCCCTCGACAGTCAGGCCAGCATCGTTCAGTTCGGTACCGGGCGCTTTCTGCTCGCCCACGTCGATGCCCTGGTCTCGGAGTCGCTGGCCAGCGGGGCCAGCTCGCGCCGCCTGCTGGTGGTGCAGTCCTCGCCGCGCGAAGAGGGCAAGCGCAAGGCGCGCCTGCTCGCCGCCCAGCGGCGCTATCCCCTGCAGATCCGTGGCCGCCGCGACGGCGTGGAGATCGACCGCGAGCAGCACGTCGACAGCATCGATGCCTGTCTCATCGCCGCCGAGCAGTGGCAGGCGCTGACCCGCCACGTCGTCGAGCACGCCGAGATCATCGTCTCCAACACCGCCGACAACGGCTTCGAGGTCGGCACCGATTCGAG
The DNA here is from genome assembly GCF_003206675.1 of Salinicola sp. RZ23. NCBI lineage: Bacteria > Pseudomonadati > Pseudomonadota > Gammaproteobacteria > Oceanospirillales > Halomonadaceae > Salinicola > Salinicola sp. RZ23. The sequence goes on along the minus strand of NZ_PZJK01000009.1, from coordinate 132,874 downwards.
CCTCGCCCCGGTGCCGGCCAGCTATCCCGGCAAGCTGACCCAGCTGTTGCGGGCACGTTTCGACGCCGGCCGCGACGGGCTGACGATCCTGCCCTGCGAGCTGATCGAGCACAACGCCAGCGAGCTGCTGGCACGGGTGACCCGGCTGGCCCGGCAAGACGGCCACCCCGACGCCTTTGTCACCTGGCTGGAGACCCGCTGCGTGTGGGCCGACACCCTGGTCGATCGCATCGTCTCGGCACCGCTGGAGCCGCTGGGTGCCATCGCCGAACCCTATGCGCTGTGGGCGATCGCCCGCCGCCCGGGGCTGACGCTGCCGTGCGTGCATGCCGACGTCGAGGTCGTCGACGACCTGCGCCCGGCGATGCTGCGCAAGCTGCACATCCTCAACCTCGCCCACAGCGTGCTGGTCCACCACTGGCAGCGTCTGGGGCAACCGGTGGCGACGGTGCGCGAGGCGATGCAGCGCCCCGAGCTGAGCGAGCCTTTACGCGCGCTGCTCGACGCCGAGGTGCTGCCGACGCTGGCCGCCGAACTGCCGCTGGCTGCGCTCGAACGCTACCGCGACGTCACCCTGGAGCGCTTCGCCAACCCCTTTCTCGACCACCGCCTGGCGGATATCGCCCAGCACCACGCGACCAAGCTGGAGCGCCGCCTGCGCCCGGTGGTGGAACAGGCCGAGCGCCAGGGGCGTCGCGTCCCGGGGCTCATCGATGCCCTCGGCGGGGCGAACTAGAGGCCCTGACGCCGCCCACGAATGACCGACCACGCTTGACCGACCACGACAAGATCGACAACGAGCAGATCAACGACAAGAGGAAACACCCATGACAATGCAGCGCTGGTTCCGCTTCACCGCTTCCCTCTCCCTCGCCGGCCTGAGTGCCCTGGCGCTCACCGGGCCAGCCCAGGCCGCCACCGAGATCCGCGTCGCCTACGGCAACCAGCCGGGCGAGCCGGTCGACGTCGCGGTCAAGGCCTGGGCCGAACGCGTCAACGAAGAGAGCCACGGCGAACTTCAGCTCAAGGCGTTTCCCGCCAGCCAGCTCGGTGGCGAGACCGAAGTGATGGAGCAGGCGCGCTTCGGCTCGCCGCTGATCACCATCACCGCCTACTCCAACTTCATGAGTTCGGTGCCCGATCTCTCGGTGCTCGATGCGCCCTATCTGGCCAAGGACTTCGACAGCAAGCTCAAGGTGTTCGACTCCGCCTGGTTCGCCGAGCAGGAGAAGAAGGTCGAAGCCGCCGGCTATCACATCGTGATCCCCAATACCGTCTACGGTGTGCGCCAGCTGCTCTCCCGCGACCCCGTGGCGACCCCGCAAGACCTCTCGGGGGTCAAGATCCGGGTCCAGAACTCGCCGATGTACGTCGCCGCGATCAAGGCGATGGGCGCGGTGCCCACGCCGATGTCGCTGGGCGATGTCTATCCGGCGCTGGCCCAGGGCCTGGTCGACGGGGTCGAGAACCCGCTGCCGGTACTCTACGGCGGCAAGTTCTATGAAGTGGTCAAGAACCTCAACCTCACCTCGCACATGCATACCGTCGCCCCCTTCGTCACCGGCGAGGCGTTCTGGGAACAGCTGAGCCCGGAGGATCGGAAGATCCTCACCGAGACCGGTCAGGAGATGGCCCAGCACCTGCGCACGCTGGTCGAAAAGGAGACCGACAAGTCGCTGCAGCAGCTCAAGGATGCCGGCGTCCAGGTCAACGAAGTGGATATCGCCCCGTTCCGCAAGCGCGCCCAGGAGGAGATTCCCAAGGCGTTCCCGCAGTGGAGCGAGGGGCTGTATCAACGGGTGAGTCAGATCATCAACGGTTGATCGAGCCGCTTTCCCGGCATGACAGCGCTCCCGCTCGACATCGAGCGGGAGCGCCATGGAGTTGACCATGCAAACGCTTTTCAAGGCCCTCGACCGCCTGATGCGCCTCGATGAGGTGATCGCCAGCCTGGCGCTGTTCGGGCTGTTCGTGGTGGCGATCGCCAACGTCTTCATGCGCTATCTCTTCGCCGCACCGCTGGCCTGGAGCGAGGAGGTACTGCAGCTGCTGATGGTGTGGGCGACCTTTCTCGGCGCCAGCGCCCTGGTGCGCCGCAACGAGCACGTCCTGATCGGCCTGCTGGGCGACAAGCTGCCGCCCCGGCTGCGCCGCTGGAATACCCGGATCTTCAATGTCGGCGTCGTCATGCTGTGTGCCCTGGCGATGCTCTACTGGGGTCTGGAACTGCTGCCCTTCTCGCGTTTCCGCAGCACCCCGATGCTGCAGATCCCCTACACCTGGATCCATGTCGCCATCCCCATCAGCGCCGCCATGATGCTCTACCACGGGCTGGTGCGCCTGATCACCGATGACCGTGGCGTGACGTCATCGGACGCGACCGCCGACGTCGACACCACCGATGTCTTGAACACCAAGGAGTGATATCGATGGCCGTTGGCATCGCGCTCGTCGCGCTCTTCATCCTGTTCTGCCTGGGCACGCCGGTGGCCTTCGCGCTGTTCGCGTCGAGCCTGACCTACTTTCTGATCGGTGCCGACCAGCCGATGGTGATGCTGATCCAGCGCCTCGCCGGCGGGCTGGAGTCGATCTCGCTGCTGGCGATTCCGTTCTTCATCATGGCCGGGGTGTTCATGAACCACTCCGGTATCACCGAGCGTCTGCTCAAGCTGGCCGAGCTGATGACCCGTCGCCTGCACGGCGGGCTGGCCCAGGCCAACGTGCTGCTGAGCACCTTCATGGGCGGGCTCTCCGGCTCCAACATCGCCGACGCGGCAATGAACGCCAAGCTGCTGGTGCCGAGCATGACCAAGGCGGGCTACCCCAAGGCGTTCTCGAGTGCGATCACCGCTTCGTCGTCGCTGATCACCTCGACCATCCCGCCGGGCATCGCGCTGATCGTCTACGGCTACGTCAACAACGTCTCGATCGGCCGGCTGTTCCTGGCCGGCGTCGTCCCCGGCGTGCTGATGGCGGTCGCCATGATGGTGCTGGTATCGATCCAGTGCCGCCGCCTCGGCTACCAGAAGCCGCGCCGCGAGCGGATCAGTCGCCACGAGTGGGTCAGCGTGACCCGCGCAGGGATCATCGCCCTGCTGCTGCCGGTGGTGGTGATCGGGGGCATCCGTATCGGCGTGTTCACGCCCACCGAGGCGGGCGCCATGGCGGTGCTCTATGCGCTGATCGTGGGGCTGTTCGTCTACCGCGAGATGGGCCTGGGCAGCGTCGCCGTGGCCACCCGCGAATCGCTGATGGCCTCGGTCAACGTGCTCTTCATCATTGCCGTGGCATCGGGCTTCGCCCGCGTGCTCACCTGGGAGCAGATTCCGCAGCAGATTGCGCTGATGCTCTCTTCGGGCGTCGGCAGTGCGGTCGCCTTCCTGCTGATCGCCAACCTGCTGCTGCTGGTGCTGGGGATGTTCCTCGAGGGCAACGCCATCCTGATCGTGCTGTCGCCGCTGCTGGCACCGGTCGCGGCCCAGTTCGGCATCGACCCGGTACACTTCGGCATCGTCTTCATCCTCAACGCCTCGATCGGCACGATCACGCCACCGCTGGGGACGGTGATGTTCACCACCTGCTCGATCACCGGCGTCTCGATCGGCGCCTTCATTCGCGCGATCCTGCCCTACTGGCTGCTGCTGGTGGCGCTGCTGCTGGTGGTCACCTTCGTCCCCGCGGTCTCGCTGACACTGCCCAACTGGGTGTTCTAGCCGGGCATCCGTGCCTGGCGCGCCAGGGCCAACGCCCCGATATCATCCGGCCCGGTACGGCAGCAGCCGCCGATGGCGCTGGCACCGGCGGCCAGCCAGCGCGGCAGCCCGTCGGCGAGATCACGGGGTGCCAGTGCGTGCGCGCAGCCGGCGTGCCAGCTCTTGGTCTCCGGATCATAGGCTTCGCCGGAGTTGGGGTAGACGATGATCGGCAGCTGGGTGACGCGGCGCAGACGCGTGACCAGACTTTCGATATGGGCCAGTGCCGTGCAGTTGATACCGATGGCGGCGATGCCCGGCAGCCCGTCCAGGGCCTCGCCGCAGGCCTCGATCGGCGTGCCGTCGCTGATGTGCCCCTCATCGCGTGCCGAGAAGGTGACCCAGGCGGGAACCGGGGCAGTGGCGAGCAGATCCGCGATCGCCAGCGCCTCATCGAGCGCGGGCAGCGTCTCCACCGCGAGCAGATCCGGCTCGGCGGCGAGCAGCCTCTCCAGGCGCGCACGATGGAAGTCCGCCAGGCCCGCCCGGTCGATATCGAGATCGGCATAGCCCCGGTATTCGCTGCCATCGGCGAGATAGGCACCGTAGGGCCCGACCGAGGCGGCCACCAGCGGCCGCGGGCGCCGTTCGCTGGCGTGTTGCGTCCAGAAGGCATCGCGCGCCTCCTTCGCCAGCGTCACCGACCGCCCGATCAAGGCTTCGGCCTCACCGGCCTCGAGCCCGGCACGCATGAACCCCTCCCGCGTCGCCTGGTAGCTGGCGGTGATCGCGCAGTCCGCGCCGGCTTCGAAATAGGCGCGATGCACCTGGCGGATGACCTCTGGCGCATCGCGCAGGACACGCGCCGACCACAAGGGATCATTGAGATCGCAGCCGTGGCGTTCGAGTTCGGTGGCCAGGGCGCCGTCGACGATCATGAAGGGAAACCGTTCGACGATCTGGGCGACGGGGTTACGACGGGGTGTCGATACAGGGCGTGGGGCGGGCATGGTCGAGCAGTCTCTATCAGGAAGTACGAAAAAAGCGTAGCGCCAAGTCAGAGCGCGGGGCCCGGCACGATCGGCGACCCATCGCTGAACCGGGTGAAACGAAAGCGATGCAGATCATGTCCGCTCGCCCTGCCCAGCACAAGGTCGGCCAGCACGCGGCCGAATCCCGGGCCGATACCGAAGCCATGCGCGGACATGCCGGTACCGATGGTCAGGCCCGGCAGTGGCGCACAGCGATCGACGATCGGGACGACATCGGGCATGGCGTCGATCATGCCGGCCCAGGCGGCCTTGACCCGGACCTCCCCCAGTGCCGGAAACAGCGCGCCGAAGGCCCGGGGCATCTCCCTCACGACACGGGCATTGGGCTTCGGGTCGAGCATGCGCATGCGCTCCAGGGGCGTCTCGCGATCGGCGGACCAGCGTCGCGCCAGCCCCCAGGCATCGGGGAACCCCGCCGGCGCCTTGAGCTTGAACCGAGTCCCGAACGGGTCGGCGCGGAGCGCCGGCCAGTAGCACCGCGCGTGGCGAAACGCCTCCGGCCCGAGGAAGAGCTCGTGGAAACCGGCGGCGGCCAGCGTATAGCCGCCATCCTGACGGCGGCGGAAAGCGACCTTGTCATCGGTCGCCGCGCCGGCGTAGACCTCATCCAGCGGCTGAGTGGCAATCACCGTGCCCCGCACCGACAGCTGGGGAATATCGATACCGCTCTGGCGCAGCAGCAGCGAACTCCAGGCGCCACCGGCGACCACGACCTCGGGGGCACGAATCCGCCCGGCTTCGGTCACCACCCCGGCGACCCGTCCCCCCGCCGTGTCGATCTCTCTCACCGCGCAGTTTTCGATGATGGTCACGCCTTCGCGCGCCGCCAGACGCGCCAGCGCCGGCACGGCCTTCCACGGCTCCGCACGCATGTCGGAGGGGGTTTCCATGGCGCCGACCACCGGCCTCGACATGCCCGGGATCCGCGCGGCGGCCTGCGCGCCATCCAGGAGCCGCGTATCCAGACCGTGCTCGCGGGCATGTACCAGCCATTGATGGAACGACGCCATCTCCGCCTCGGTGCGGGCAAAGTAGGTCACCCCTCCGGGCGCCAACCCGATATCCTCGCCGCACTCATCGGCCAGGCTGCGCCAGAGCGCGATCGCTTCGCGGGAGATCGGCAGCTCCTCCGGTGCCCGCCCCTGCTGGCGGATCCAGCCCCAGTTGCGCGACGACTGCTCACCTGCGACACGCCCTTTCTCCAGCAGGGTGACGGCGACACCGCGCCGAGCGAGAAACAGCGCGCAGGTGACGCCGATCACCCCGGCACCGACCACCACCACGTTACTCTCTGCCGGCAGCGGCGCCTGCCATTCGACAGGGTTGTCGAGGGTCATGGGAAAGCCTGTCATACCCTGTCTCCCGGCATCCGGGCGTCGTGATCGAGCGCTTCGCATAGACGCCCGATGCGCGCGACGGCCTCCATCAGCACCTCATCGGGCACCGTGAGCGCCACGCGAATCAGATCCGTGGCGCTCTCCCCGAAGGACGCGCCCGGCATCACGGCGACTCCGTACCGTGCCAGCAACTGCTCGGCAAAGGCTTCTCCATCGAGCCCGGTACGCGAGACATCGATCATCAGGAACATGCCCCCCTGCGGCAGGCTGGCGGACAGCAGGGGCCATTCGGCAATCGCCGCGGTGACGCGACGCGCGCGACGGCCGAGGGCTTCGCGCAGGCGTTCCGCGGTGTCAAAATCACCGCGCAACGCCGCTTCGGTCATATCGGCGATGAACGGCTGGTTGCCGAACAGCATGGTTTCCGACAGCGGCAGCAGGCGCCGGGAGAACGCGACCGGGCCGATCGACCAGCCGCTGCGGAACCCGGTGGCGGCGTGACTCTTGGAGATCGAAGAGACCACCACGGTGCGCTCGCGCAACGCGGCGATCTCCAGCGGCGAGACGAACTCGCCCTCGAAGATCAGCGCCTCGTACACCTCGTCGCACACGATCCACAGATCGTGCTCGATACAGAGTTGACCGAGCGCCTCGATCGTCGCGCGATCCAGCACCGCACCGGTCGGGTTGTGCGGGGTGTTGAGCAGCAGCACCCGGCTCGCCGGCGTGATCGCCGCCCGCAGGTCTTGCGGCTGCATCACGAAGCCATGTTCGATATGCAGGGGGACCGACTGCAGCGAGGCCCCGGCGGCGCGAATCACGCCCTCGTAGGTGGCGTAGAAGGGGTTGCCGGTCAACACGCCTTCGCCCTCCCCCGCCAGGGCCAGGATCACCGCAAACAGCGCCGTCTGCGTACCGGGAAAGCAGAGCACGTTCTCCTCGCCGATATCGGGCAGCCGGGGGGCATAGTGATCGATCAGCGCCGCCACGAGCCCCTGCTCCCCACGGCCGTTGGAGTAGCGCGTGCGCCCTGCGCGCAATGCCTCGACACAGCACTCGACGAGGGCAGGATCGGTGGTGATGTCGGGCTCACCGATAGTCAGCTCGATGATCTCCTCACCGGCAGCGATACGCTGCCGCGACTCGTTGTGAAGTCTCCATTTGTCACCACCGATCCCTCGAAGACGGTCGGTAATCGCAGCATAACGCATGAAAATCAGTTCCTGTCGGGTGGGGTGTCGGCGTGGGGCTCCAGATGGATCGACAGCGCGTCGGCCGGCAACGAGAGGATACCCGCGGCCGCGGTCAGTGCGATGCGGGGCAGTCGATCGGCCGCGTAGAGCCCATGATCGAGAGAGCCCTCCAGCCAGAGGCCGTCGATGAGACCGTTGAGCGCCACCGCCTGATCCTGGCAAGCTTCCGCGGAGACGGGCCGCTGTCTCGCCGCCATGACCGCGTGGATCATCGTCTCGAGCAGATCGAGGAAGTCACGATAGCTCTCGCGATGGATGTCGGCATAACTCGGCAGCGCCCGGATCCGGCCAATGAAGGTGGCCCAGAGCGATACGTTGCGGTCCGACAGATTGGGCGGTGTGACATTGGCGATGATGAACCGGGCCAGACGCCGCTCGGGGTGGGTGGCGTCCTGTCCCGAGGCCTGGGCGGCCTGCATGGTCAACTGGCCTACCAGGTAGCCGTAGGCAGCGAGTACCATGTCCTCCTTCGAGCCGAAATAGTGCCTGATGAGACCTGCCGTCACGTTGGCCCTTTCCGCTATCCGTCGTGCCGTCGCACCGTCCAGGCCGTGCTGTGCGATGCACTCCAGCGTCGCCTCGAGCATGCTGCGACGGCGCTCGTCGAGAGACAGGCGCTGGAACGTCTTGCGGCTCATGGATGACGTGGCTCTCCGTGACACGATGTGGGTTTCCACCCTGCGCCGAAGGCGCGCTCCGGCCGATACAGCCTTGATGCAGGCCGGCTCGCGGCGGGCCAGTGGCATCCGGCCTTTGCTTCTTGGGATGGTTGTTATACTGTCGTATAACAACAGTAAGATTGCAAGAGCCCACCTATCGCGCGCCGACGCCTGAATCGCAGGCATTTCCAGGATCCGGCAGGCCGCAAACAGGGGAAATCCTATGCAACAACAAGCTGTGACAGGCGATGTCACGCAACCTGATGGCACCGCGCCGTCAGCCACCGCGCCGGCGGTCGAGATTCGCGCTCTGCGCAAGTCGTTCAGCGGCGTCGAGGTGCTCAAGGGCATCTCCTTGACCGCGCGACAGGGCGATATCGTCGCCATCATCGGCGGCTCGGGCTCGGGCAAATCGACCCTGCTGCGCTGCATCAATCTGCTCGAGAAGCCCTCCGCCGGCGAGATCGCCATCCAGGGCGAACCCTACCAGCTGCGACCGGACAAGGATGGCGCTCTGGTACCCGTCGATCGCCGCCAGATCCAGCGTATTCGTGCCCACCTCGGCATGGTCTTCCAGAGCTTCAACCTGTGGCCGCACCGCACGGTGCTCGGGAACATCATCGAAGTGCCCGTCCACGTCCTGAAGATGCCGCGGGAAGCCGCCATCGCGCGCGCCCGAACACTGCTCGAACGGGTCGGGCTGGGTGACAAGCTGGACGTCTACCCCAGTTTTCTCTCCGGCGGCCAGCAGCAGCGCGCGGCCATCGCCCGCGTGCTGGCCGTCGACCCCCTGGCCATGCTGTTCGATGAGCCGACGTCGGCGCTCGACCCGGAGCTGGTGGGCGAAGTCCTGTCCGTGATCCGCGACCTGGCTGCGGAGCACCGCACCATGCTGCTGGTCACGCATGAAATGGCGTTTGCTCGCGACGTCGCCACGCATGTGGTGTTCCTGCGCGATGGCATCATCGAGGAGCAGGGAAGTCCGGCACAGATTTTCGAGTCACCGCAATCGGAAAACCTAAAACAGTTCATAAGATCCGTTGCGTGACGACATGATCCAACTTCGACGCCAGCCGCGCGGCCTCTCCCCGCGCGCGACGTGCCCAGGCACTGCCATGCTCACGCCCGGTGCGGAAGCTGCCCTTGCGGCTGCCGCCGTGGACGACAGGATCGGCCTCTCGGCGAAGCCCTATCCCGCCGACGCCAGTCCCGATGTCAGCCCCGGCGCGCCACCGCCCTGCGTTTCCGTTACCATTTCGCACTTTGAAAAAAATCGCACTTTGAAAACAAGCCTTTCGACGAGGGACTGACCCGATGAAACGACTCCTAGCCGGCAGCGCCTTTGCTCTGCTCACCGTGTTCACGCTTTCCGCCACGGCCGACGACGACTACAGGGTCGGCATTTCCGCCGAGCCCTACCCCCCGTTCTACAGCCCCGATGCCTCCGGCGAGTGGTCCGGCTGGGAAATCGACTTCACCCATGCGCTGTGCCAGCGTCTCGACGCCACGTGCGAGATCGTGCCCCTGGCCTGGGGCGGCATCATCCCGGCGCTCAAGACCGGCAAGATCGACATGATCATCGGCTCGATGGGCATCACCCCGGAGCGCGCCAAGCAGATCGCCTTCTCGCAGAAGTACTACGACACCCCGACTGGCCTCCTCGCCGCCAAGGGTAGCGACGTGCAGCCCACGCCGGAGGGGGTCAAGGGTGCCTACCTCGGGGTCCAGTCCGGCTCGATCCAGGAGAGCTACGCCTACAAGTACTTCTCCCACAGCGCCGCCGACATCAAGGTCTACCAGACGCTCGACGAGGAGCTTCAGGACCTGAGTGCCGGGCGCATCGACGCCGTGGTCGGCGACACCCTGGCGATGCAGCCGTTCATCGACTCCGACCTCGGTCAGGCGTGCTGCGAATTCCGTGGCAACGTCGCCGCCGATCCCGCCGTGCTTGGCCGTGGTGTCGGCGTCGGCCTGCGTAAAGAGGACACCGAACTGCTGTCGCGGGTGAACGCAGCGATCTCCGATATCCTCGCAGACGGCACCTATCAGAAGATCTCCAAGCCCTACTTCGGCGATCTCAGCATCTACGGCGACTAGGCCATGCCTGAAAAGTCCGGCGCTTGCCCATACCGCATGACAAATCGGCTCACTGAACAACGTTCAGAACGCCCGAAGGGCGAGCGGAGCGAGTCACAGGCTCATTGACATCGCATGAACCCCGCACTTCGCCGATTCTTGCCTGGCCTGCGCTCGTCGACTTTTCAGACACAGCCCGAGTCGCCGCTCCGCTGCCGGGCCACCGTCTCCCCCAAGACAACGGTGGCCCGGCGCTAGGCGCTGATCAAACCAGCCCTGGTCAAACTCGCTCTGGTCAAAACTTGCTCTGGTCAAAACTCGCTCTGGTCAAAAAAGGTGTCATCCCATGACGACCGTGTTCGACTTCAGCCTGCTCGCCTACGATCCCCCCGGGTGGGGACGCGTGCTGCTGGTCGGTTTCTGGCACTCGCTCCAGCTGGCCGCCGGCGGCTACTTTCTCGGCGTGGTGATCGGCATCCTGGGTGCCGCCGGTAAACTCTACGGCGGCAAGGTCGTGCGCGATCTGCTCGAGGTCTACACCATGGTGATCCGGGCCGTCCCGGAGCTGGTGCTGATCCTGCTCTTCTACTATGTGGGCACGGACCTGCTCAGTCGCGCCTCCGCTGCCCTCGGCTTCGGCCGTGTCGACATCGACGGTCTGACCGCCGGCATCATGGTCATCGGGCTGGTCCAAGGCGCCTATGCCACCGAGGTGTTCCGGGGCGCCATCCGTGCCGTGCCGTTCGGCCAGATCGAGGCGGCGCGGGCTTTCGGCATGCCGGGGGCGCTGGTGATGCGCCGGGTCACCCTGCCGGCGATGCTGCCCCACGCACTGCCGGGCATGGCCAATCTGTGGATGATCGCGACCAAGGACACCGCGCTGCTGGCCGTGATCGGCTTCAGCGAGCTGACCCTCGCCGCCCGCCAGGCGGCCGGGGCGACCCGCGCCTATCTGCTGTTCTTCCTGACTGCGGGGGCGCTCTATCTGGCGCTCACCCTGATCTCTAACGTCATTTTCAAGCGTGTGGAACGTCGGGCCCGTCGGGGCCTGGTCTCCGCCCGTCAAGCCTGAGGAGACCCCGTGGCCGAACTCGATACCCTCTCCTCCCCCGGCCGTCGTCCGGCGCTCGGCCCGATTCGCCTCTCTGCGGTGCTGGCACAGCCACATCGCATCGTGATGCTGCTGGTGGCCCTCGTCGGGCTCGTCCTCATCATTCGGCTGATGGATTGGGCGTGGCTGCCAGGCTATCTGCCCAAGCTCGGCGAGGGGCTGATGATGACCCTGGCGATGCTGGTCTCGAGCGTCTTCTTCGGTTTTCTGATCGCGCTGCCGCTCGGGCTGGTCCAGGTCGGCGGCGCCTGGCCGTTTCGCTGGCTGGCGACGGGCTTCTGCACCATCATTCGCGGCACCCCGCTGCTGCTGCAGATGTGGCTGTTCTATTACGGCCTCGGTGCCGTCTTCGCCCAGTTCCCGGAGATTCGCGGCAGCTGGGCGTGGGACTATCTGCGCCAGGCCTGGCCCTACGGTTTCGTCGCGCTGACCCTCTCCTTCGCCGCCTACGAGGGCGAGGTGATGCGCGGCGCCTTCGCCGGCGTCCCCCGCGGCGAGCTGGAAGCCGCCGAGGCTTTCGGCATGTCGCGCTGGCAGATCTTTCGTCGCATCTGGTTCCCGCGCGCGGTCCATCGCGCGCTGCCGACCCTGACCGGCGAGATCATTCTGCAGCTCAAGTCGACGCCACTGGTCGCCACGATCGCGGTCACCGATCTCTACGCCGTCATCACCCAGGTGCGCCAGGCGACCTATCTCACCTACGAGCCGCTGCTGTTTCTGGTGGCCGTCTATCTCTGCCTCAGTGCCGTGCTGATCCTGACCCTGCGCTGGGTGGAAAATCGCGTCCCCACCGAGCGCTAAGGAATCACTGCATAAATGCCTGCACGGAATCGGCGTCCCCAGCGCATGACTATGTTGCGCGGTACTGGGGCGCCAGCCCGGTCGAAGACTCGCCTAACCCCCTGTGATGTCTCGCGTGACGCGTTGCCTTCGGCAACTTGCCCTGCCGGGCCGCCCTACGGGCGTTCTCTACGCGTTGCTTCGAGTCTGCGTTCCGTGCGCCTTGCCCTTCATCTCGTTCGGCAATTTATTCAGCGCTTCCCTAAGGCGCGTCGGCGAGGCGTACGCCTCCAGCGCGCCGGGCGCTACGCCTTGTAGCCGGGGTCCAGCGCCTCCAGGGTGCGCAGGTGCGCCTCCCACTCCAGCCCCAGATCGCCCTCCTCGTGGATCGTCCGGGTGTACTGTGCCGCCACATGGCGCGCGAGCGCCTCCGGCACCGGCGCCGGCGTGCACCCCATGCTCAGGGTCGCCACCTGAATGTCACAGGCACGTTCGAGATAGAACATGTTGTTGAACATCTCGGCGGCACTCGCGCCGGTGGTCAGCAGGCCATGATTGCGCAGTATCAGCGCGGGGTTACTGCCCAGGCTGGCGACGAGGCGCTCACGTTCGTCGAGATCCAGGGCGATGCCTTCGTAGTCGTGATAGGAGAGGCGGCCATGGAACTGCAGGGCAATCTGATTGAGCGGCAGCAGCCCCTCCTCGAGCGAGGAGACGGCGACACCGGCGCGGGTATGGGTATGCATCACCCAGGCGGCGTCATGGCTGGCAGCATGGATCGCCGAGTGAATTGTGAACCCGGCGGGATTGACCCGTGCGCGGCTGTCGTCGACCCGGTTGCCATCGACATCGATCTTGACCAGTGACGAGGCGGTGATCTCCTCCCAGCGCCAGCCGTAGGGGTTGATCAGGAAGTGCCCTGGCTCACCGGGGACGCGCGCAGTGATGTGGGTGTAGATCAGATCCGTCATGCGGTAGTGGGCGGCCAGGCGATAGCAGGCCGCCAGCTCGATGCGTGCCTGACGTTCGGCGTCGCTCATGGTCGCGACGGTGTCGACGGTTGCGTTCATGCAGAGCCCTGTGATGAATGGGGTGGGAGAGCTGGCGTCAATAGCCGCGGTCGCGGTCGACGACCAGCGCCATGTCGCCGCCGTCACGCAGCGCCCGCGCCGTCTCGACCACCTGTTCGGAGACCACCTGCGGCAGCGAGTCGCTGGCGATGTGCGGCGTGATGCGCAGCCGCGGGTCCAACCAGAAGGGGTGCGCCGCGGGCAGCGGCTCTTCACGGAAGACATCGAGCGATGCGCCGGCCAGCGTGCCCTCCGCCAGCGCCGCCAGCAGATCACGCTCGACCAGATGCTCGCCACGCCCGATCTGTATCAGCCAGGCGCCTTTGGCGAGGCGCTCGAAGAGCGCACCATCGAGCACATCATGGGTGTCCGCCGTCAGCGGCAGCACGTTGATCAGGTAATCGGCGCCACTCGCGGCCGCGTCGATCGCCGTCGGGCCGGTCTCGTAGTGGACACCGGCCACCGGAGCCGCGGGCGGCCGCGAGCATGCCACGCGCACGGTGAAGCCCAGCGCCGCGACGGCCTGGACCACCGCACGCCCCATGGTCCCGTGCCCGAGGACAGCGACACAGCGCGACGCCGGGGCGCGCATCGGCAGCGGGTGCCAGTTGGCGGTATGCGCCTGGCGCGCCAGGGTCTCGAACTCACGCTCGTGGTGAAGAATCTCGTGGACGGCGAACCCCGCCATCAGGTCCGCCTGGTGGGGATCGCGGACCCGAGCGATACGCACCGCGGGGTCGAGCCCGGGGTGATTCATCAGCGCATCGACCCCGGCACCGATGGACATCGCCAGCGCCAGATGGGGATAGGGCTCGAAAGCGTCAGCGGCCGGTAGCCAGCAGATCGCGAAACGTACCGCCTCGGGACGCTCGACCTGAGCCGGATGCAGTAGAATCACATCCTCGGCGATAGCGCGAATGGCATCTCCGTAGAGCGCATCGAGATCCAGCGAGTCGCTGAGATAGACGCCGACGATCGGTTGCGCCTGGGCCATGGAATCTCCTCGTGGCAGGGGGCTTGCGATGCTCGCGTGTCGGCGCGCAGGTTGTCATGCGCCGACAAGCACCACATGATTGTTGTTATTCGATTGTATAACAAAAGTCGAAGCCGGAAAAAATCGTTCACCGCAGCCCCAGGAGCCCGTCGACATGTCCCTCTCCACCCCCCGCCCCGACGCCGTCGAGCATGACACCACCGATCATGGCGCGATCGATCACGGCGGTATCGGCGCGCGGATTCAGCGCCTGGTCGGCGCGGTCGAGCCGCGGCTCATCGAGATCCGCCGAGACATTCACGCTCACCCCGAAACCGGCTTCGATACCCACCGCACCGCAGCGCTGGTGGTCAGCGAGCTCGAGGCGCTGGGCCTGGCGGTGCAGACCGGCGTCGGCCGTACCGGCGTGGTCGCCGAGATCGCCGGGGGCGCGCCCGGCCCGTGTGTGATCCTGCGCGCCGACATGGATGCGTTGCCGATCGCTGAACAGACCGGGCTGCCCTTCGCCTCGACCGTGCCCGGCAAGATGCACGCCTGCGGCCATGACACCCATACCGCCGCGCTGATTGGCGCGGCCACCGCGCTACGCGAGCTGGCACCGACCCTCAAGGGGTCGGTACGCCTGATCTTCCAACCCGCCGAGGAGACCCAGGAGAGCGGTGCCCAGGCGATGGTCGCCGATGGCGCCGCCGACGGCGCGGCGATGGCGATCGCCTTTCACAATCAGCCCCAGCTGCCGACCGGGCACGTCATGCTGTTGCGCGGGGCGAGCACCGCCTCCAGCGACGAGTTCCGGGTCACGGTGAACGGCGTGTCCGGCCACGCCGCCCGCCCCCACCACGCCATCGACCCGATCGTCGGCGCCGCCTCACTGATCTCGCAGCTGCAGACCGTGATCTCGCGCAACATGGACCCGGCGCAATCCGCGGTACTCACGATCGGTCATATTCAGGGTGGCGAGAGCCAGAACATCATCCCGGACAGCTGCACCTTCGAAGGGACCGTACGCTGCCGTTCGGAAGCCTCCCGCGACCGCGCCGAAGCCGCGTTTCGCCGCATCTGTCAGCATGGGGCCGAAGCCCTGCAGTTAACTGCCGAGATCGAGTACGTGCGTGGCGCCCCGGCGGTGCAGAACGACGACGGTCTGGTCGACCAGGCCGCGCGCTCGCTGACCGAGCAGTTCGGCGCGCCGGTGTCGATCACGCAGGGGACGGACTTCGGTGCCGAGGATTTTTCCTACTTCTCCGAGCGCATGCCGTCGATCCAGATCTATCTGGGGGCGGGCCAACCGGGGCGCGACGACCGCCTGCACAACTCCGACTATCAACCCGACGAGCGCTACATCGCGCAGGCCTCCGCGGCACTCACCCGCCTGGCCGTCGACCTGCTGCGCTGATACCTCAGGCGATGCGGCACGCTGGCCAGCGCGCCAGCGTCCGCGCCGGATAGCATGAGTCGAATCGCCCGAGACCGGGTAAGACCATGGCCGTATGTCGACCTTTGTCAGTCGCTTCGCTGCCGATCAGACGGGTAAGATGACCTTACGCCGAAATATGTCGAACCTATTTCTCCACGGACACTGCGAGTCGAGTCTTTCTGTCGTGCCGGACCAGCCAACGCCCACCGCCGCCAAGCGCATCAGCGTCTCCGACGTGCTGGTACGCGAGATTTTCACCGGACACTACCAGCCCGGCGAATTCGTGCCCAAGGAGATCGATCTCTGCGAACGCTTCGCGCTCAATCGCTCGGCGGTGCGCAGCGATCTGCGCCAACTGGTGGATGCCGGCATCATCGAGCGCATCTCCGGCTACGGCTCCCGCGTTCGCCCCTATTCCGAATGGAATATTCTCGATCCCCAGGTCACCGCCTGGATGACGCGTTTCGCCACGCCCAACCCCGGTATCCAGCGCGAGATTCTCGCCTTTCGCTTCGATGTCGAGCCCTACGTGGCGATGACCGCCGCCAAGCGCGCCACCGCCCGCGACCTGGTGGCGATCGAGGAAGCCTTCGACGGCATGGGCCAGCATCTGCGCCAGCCCCACGATGACGGTCAGCGCGCCCGCCTGCACAGCGACTGCGACGTGGCCTTCCACGTCGCCATCTTCAAGGCCACCCACAACATCGTCTGGACCCAGCTCTCGCACATATTGCGCCCGTCGATCCATCTGCTGGTGGAAACCTCCAACGTCAGTGCCAGCGACCCCGAGGAGAGCCTGGAGCGTCACCGGGTGCTGATGGAGAGCATCCGCACCCGGCGCCCCGCCGAGGCTTTTCACGCCTCGGTGGCAGTGCTTCAGGGCACCGCCAACGCGCTGGGACTGACGCTGCCGGAGACGCTGCTGGGGGAGACGCCGCCGCCCGGGCACTAAGCTTTACCACCTACTCGCCGGCTTTGCGTAGGGCCCCTGGAACACAGCAGAAGACAGGCGCCCGAGCGGCAAGCTCGGGCGCCATCGACAGGTGTGAGGTAAACCGGAGAAGACGCAGGCCCCGGGAGCCGAGGGCCTGGCGTCGCGATCAGTGGTTATCCCGCGGCAGGTCCCAGGCGATGGCGCGGTACTTGGTGGCCGGAGCCAGCGTCATGCCGCGGTCGAGCGGCTCGACCATGCCGCGCTGGATCTCCTGCCACGGCGTCTGATGATCGCGGTAGGGATAGCCGCCGCGCGCCTCGAGGCTTGCCCGCCGCCGCGCCAGCTCGGCGTCATCGACCAGCAGATTGGCCTCGCCGCGGCGCAGATCGATGCGCACCCGGTCGCCGCTCTCGAGCAGCGCCAGGCCGCCGCCCACCGCCGCTTCCGGCGAGGCGTTGAGAATCGAGGGCGACCCCGAGGTGCCCGACTGGCGCCCGTCCCCCAGGCACGGCAGCGACTCGATCCCGCGCGCCAGCAGCGCTTCCGGCGGCTGCATGTTGACCACCTCGGCCCCCCCCGGATGCCCCACCGGGCCGGCGCCACGCATCACCAGAATCGTCTTCTCGTCGATGCCCAGCGTCGGATCGTCGATCCGCGCGTGATAATCCTCGGAGCCGTCGAATACCGCCACCCGTCCCTCGAAGGCGTCGGGATCGTCCGGGTCGGAGAGAAAGCGACGGCGAAAGTCATCGGAGATGACACTGGTCTTCATCAGCGCCGAGTCGAACAGGTTGCCCTTGAGGTTGATGAAACCCGCCGCCGCCACCAGCGGATCGGCGTAGCGCCGGATCACGTCGCTATCCTGGGTCTCGTGCCCTCGGCAGTTGTCGGCGAGGGTGTGGCCGTTCACCGTCAGCACCTCGCCGTGGACGCGCCCCGCGCCCAGCAGCTCGTGGATCACCGCCGGCACGCCACCGGCGCGGAAGAACTCCTCCCCCAGATAGGCGCCGGCCGGCATCACGTTGGCCAGCAGCGGCACGTCGTGGCCGAGCCGCTGCCAGTCGTCGTTGGTCAGCTCGATGCCGGCATGGCGAGCGATGGCGTTGATATGGACCGGGGCGTTGCTCGACCCGCCCAACGCCGAGCACACCACGATGGCGTTCTCGAACGCCTCGCGGGTGAGGATAAGACTGGGGCGCAGGTCCTCCCACACCATGTCGACGATCCGCGCCCCGGTGGCGTAGGCCACCATCGGGCGCTCC
Source organism: Salinicola sp. RZ23 (assembly GCF_003206675.1). Lineage (NCBI taxonomy): Bacteria > Pseudomonadati > Pseudomonadota > Gammaproteobacteria > Oceanospirillales > Halomonadaceae > Salinicola > Salinicola sp. RZ23. The sequence continues at coordinate 115,237 of NZ_PZJK01000009.1, read as the reverse complement.
TTGTAGGGCGCCGGAATCATCGCCGAACCGGGCAGGCTCATGCCGAGCACCTCGGCCATGGAGTTCATGGTCGAGGCGGTGCCCATGGTGTTGCAGTGCCCCACCGACGGCGCCGAGTCGGCGATCCGGGCGAGGAAGGTGGGATAGTCGATCTCGCCGGTGGTGAGACGCTTGCGCAGCTCCCACACGATGGTGCCGGAGCCGACCCGCTCGGCACCGCGCCAGCCGTTGAGCATCGGCCCCCCGGAGAGCACGATCGCCGGCAGGTCAGCGGTGGCCGCGGCCATCAGGCAGGCCGGCGTGGTCTTGTCGCAGCCGGTGGTGAGCACCACGCCATCCAGCGGATAGCCGTGCAGCACCTCGACCAGACCGAGATAAGCAAGATTGCGGTCCAGTGCCGCGGTGGGCCGGCGCACATTCTCGTGGATCGGATGCAGCGGGAACTCGAACGGCACCCCGCCGGCGGCGCGGATACCCGCCTTGGTGCGCTCGACCAGCTCGAGATGGTGGCGGTTGCACGGCGTCAGGTCGGAGCCGGACTGGGCGATGCCGATGATCGGCTTGCCCGCGGCCAGCTCCTCCAGGGTGATGCCGTAGTTCATGTAGCGCTCGAGACACAGCGCCGTGGTGCCGGCGTGGTCGGGGTTGTCGAACCACCAGCGCGAGCGCAGCGACTCGCGACGGCGCTTGGGGGAATCACTCATCGCAGGGCTCCAGAGAGTCGCCGCGCAGCGCACGGCGACATGCCAGGGTGGCTATCGCGACACAGGGATGCGCGGCGGCGCTCATAGCGGCTTGGCCGCCGCATAGTCCGACTCCGTATCGCGCTCCAGGGTATTGCGCAGGGGCCGACCCAGCGCCGGCAACTCGATTTCGTAGCGGTCGCCCGGCTCGACCCTCACCTGGTCGGCGAAGCTCAGCGTGGCGGTACCGAAAAAGTGCACGTGGACGTCGCCCGGGCGGCGGAAGTTGCGGTACTTGAAGTGGTGGTGCTCCAGATTGGCCAGGCTGTGGGCCATGTTGGCCTCACCGGTCAGGAAGGGCTTTTCCCACAGCGTCTGGCCATCGCGCACGATGCGGCTGGTGCCCTCGAGGTGCTCGGGCAGCTCGCCCACCAGCAGCTCCGGGCCATAGCTGCAGGCACGCAGCTTGGAGTGGGCGAGCCACAGGTAGTTGAAGCGCTCGGTGACATGATCGGAGAACTCGTTACCGACGGCGTAGCCGACCCGCCATGGGGTGCCGTCGTCGCCAATCACGTAGAGCCCGGCCAGTTCCGGCTCCTCGCCGGCATCCTGGGCGAAGCTCGGCGAGCGCAGCGCCGCCTCGGGCGCCACCACGCAGTCGCCGTCGCCCTTGTAGAACCACTCCGGCTGCGGCCCTACCTCACCGGCGGCCGGCTTGCCCGCCTCCACGCCCATGCGGAACATGCGCATGGAGTCGGTCAGGGTGCTCTCATCGACCAGGGTCGCGGCGTGCATGGCCGAGCGTGTATCGGCACTGCCGAGGTGAGTCAGTCCGGTGCCGGTCACCAGCCAGTGGGCCGGGTCGGGGTGGGTCAGCGGCGGCAGCAGCTCGCCGTTGTCGACCAGCGCGGCGTAGTCTAGCCGGGTCTCGGTCAGCGCCGCCTCGACCACCTCACTCAGCGGGCGCCCTTCGGCGATCGCCTGCCGCGCCAGGCCGTAGACCCCCTCCTCCGCGGCCACCACCTGCACGCTCCCGGCGTTGACCACCAGGCCCACCGTCAGTCGTCCATCGTGGCGACATTGAATCAGGCGCATCGTCTTTGCTCTCCTCGGCATTGCTTGGGCTCGATGAACGACCGAGCGGATTCGGGCTCGCTAGACAGCCGAGCGGGTTCGGGCTCGTTAAACAGCCAAGCGGGTTCGGGCTCGCTACCGGCCGACGGCCAGGCGGCCCAGCCCCCCCGCCCCAGCACGTGCAGCAATAGACACTCATACCGACTATGTTGAACATACTACCAATAAGTACAACATAGACTTTCGGCGCAAATACCCCACCCGCGAATCACGCTAGGCTAGGCAGCCAACCCGGCGGATGTTCTTACGGACTCACCGGCGGCCATGGTGACAGCTTCTGGCCCCATCGGCAGGTGCACTCGACCAATGTCTAGCCAACACGAATATTGCACTCAATGTTCATTCGTCATAGCGTCGAGGACGAAAAGCACGACACTTGATGAGCCCGGACAGAGCGTCATTCACCCGATATCAGTGCCGATTCCGACGCATCTGGCACCGATAGGGAAGGCTCGGCAGGCGCCGTGTGCTTCACCCGCTAAAGGCCCGTTGCGTGTCAAGCGGCCAAGCCCACAACCACTCCCTGAGCAAGACGGCGATCGACACAACGACGCCCCACACAACGATAAACAAAACGATACGTCACTCCGGAGACACCGCCATGATCTCGACGACCGCGAAACGCTTCTGCCTCGGCCTGCTCGGCGCCGCCCTGGTTCTGCCCCTGCCGGCACTGGCCGACTATCCCGAAAAGCCGATCACACTGATCGTGCCTTGGGCGGCGGGGGGCGGCACCGATGCCACCGCACGCACCATCGCCACGGCGCTGGAGAAAGAGCTCGGCCAGACCGTCAATGTGGTCAACCGCACCGGCGGTAGCGGCGTGGTCGGGCATACCGCCATCGCCATGGCCAAGCCGGACGGCTACACCCTCGGCCTGATCACCGGTGAGATCAACATGATGCACTGGCAGGGCCTGACCCAGCTCACCTATGCCGACTACACCCCGATCGCCCAGATCAATTACGACTACGCCGGCATCCAGGTCGCCGCCGACGGCCCCTTCGATTCGGTAAAGACCCTGCTCGACAAGGTCAAGGACGAGCCCAAGGGCACCTACAACGCCTCCGGCACCGGCCAGGGCGGCGTGTGGCATCTGGCCTTCGCCGGGCTGCTGCTCGACCAGGGCATGGACGCCGACCGGGTGACCTGGATTCCCAGCCAGGGTGCGGCACCGGCGATGACCGAGATGGCGGCGGGCAGTATCGATATCGTGCCCAGCTCGGTGCCCGAGGGGCGTGCGATGATCGAGGCGGGCAAGGTCAAGAGCCTGGCGATCATGGCACCGGAGCGGCTCGCGAGCTTCCCCGACGTGCCCACGCTGAAGGAGGCGATCGGCAGCGACTACACCATCGGTGAGTGGCGTGGTATCGCCGGTCCCAAGGGCATGGACCCGGCCGTGGTCGAGACACTGGAGAAGGCGGTCGAGGCGGCCTACCAGAGCGACACCTACCAGAACTTCATGGCCAAGCAGGGCTTCGGCACCGAGTGGCGCGGCGCCGATGACTTCGGCAAGTTCATGGCCGAGCAGGATCAGCGCTTCGGCGAGATCGTGAAACAGGTCGGCCTGGCCAAGTGAGGGCGCAGCCCGCGGGAGTCGCACGATGAGAGACTTTCTCCTGGGTCTGGCCTTTGCCATCGGCGGCGGCGTGGTGATCGCCGTGGCCCAGACCTACCCCACCATGCCCTCGCTGCAGTACGGGCCGTCGCTGTTCCCCTCGCTGATCGGCGGGGGGATGCTGATCGGCGGCGCGCTGCTGGCACTGAGCCAGGTCCGCGTGCTCGCCGCCCGGCGGCACGCGCCCGAGGACCCGGGGCTCTCGCGCTACGACTACCGCGGGCTGGCGCTCTCCTTGGTGCCCTGCGCCCTGATCGTGTTCTACATCCTGGCGGCCGAGACCCTCGGCGCCGGGCTCTGCATGCTGCTCTCGATGTGGCTACTGATGCTGATACGCGGGGCGAAGTGGTGGCTGGCACTGGGCGTCGCCCTGGTGGTGTCGCTCATCGTCACCCTGCTGTTCTCGCGCTATCTGCTGATTCCACTGCCGGAGGGCGTCCTGCTCCCGCAAAGTCTGGCCTGGATCGGGTAATCGCTCATGGAAACCTTTGTGCAAGGCCTGGCCATGGTGTTCAACGCCCAGACGCTGCTGGTGATCGTCGCGGCGGCCGTGTTCGGGCTCTTCGTCGGCGCCATTCCCGGCCTCACCGCCACCATGGCGGTGGCCCTGCTGGTGCCGATCACCTTCTACATGGACGCCACGCCGGCGATCGCGGCGATCGTCGCGACCTCGGCGATGGCGATCTTCGCCGGTGACATTCCCGGCACCTATCTCAACATTCCCGGCACCCCCGCCTCCGCCGCCTATGTCGGCGAGTCGTACCGCCTGGCGCGTCAGGGCCGGGCCCGCGAAACCCTGGGCACCAACCTGCTGTGCTCGGTGTTCGGCGGCCTGTTCGGCACCCTGGTGCTGGTGTTCGTGTCGCCCTCGCTGGCCGAGGTGGCGCTCAACTTCAGCTCCTTCGAGTACTTCTGGCTGGCCCTGCTGGGTCTGAGCTGCTCGATCTTCATCGCCATCGGCTCGCGGCTGAAGGCGTTTCTCTCGCTCACCGTGGGCCTTCTGCTCTCCACCGTGGGCCTCGACATGATGAGCGGCGCGCCGCGCTTCACCTTCGGGGTGCCCGACCTGATGGCCGGGGTCAACTTCATCCCGGTGATGATCGGCATGTTCGCGCTCAACGAGATCATGCTGTTCTACGGCTCGCGTAACGAGGCCCGCAGCGTGCCGGCGATGGCCAAGGACAGCGTGTTCCGCCAGGCCCCCGCCACCCTGCGCCGCTACTGGCGCAACATGCTGCGCGGCAGTGCGCTGGGCACGCTGATCGGCGCGCTGCCGGGGGCAGGCGCCGATATCGCCGCCTGGATCGCCTATGCGCTGGGCAAGAGTCGCTCCCAGGAGAAAGAGAAGTATGGCACCGGCCATATCGAAGGGATCGTCGATGCCAGCTCGGCCAACAACTCCGGTATCAGCGGCGCCTGGGTGCCGGCACTGGTGTTCGGCATCCCCGGCGACACCATTACCGCCATCGTCATCGGCGTGCTCTACATGAAGGGCATGAACCCGGGGCCGACCATCTTCATGAACGGCGGCAGCCAGGTCTACGCCCTGTTCACGGTGTTCTTCGTCGCCAACCTGATGATGCTGCCGCTGGGCTATCTGGCGATTCGCGCCTCCAAGATCTTCATCCTGACCCCGCGCAAGATGCTGATGCCGGTGATCTTCACCTTCTGCATCGTCGGCGCCTTCGCCATCAACAACTCGGTCACCGATATCTGGATCATGCTGGTCATCGGCCTGGTCGCCTTCATGCTGGCGCGCAACGACTTCCCCATGGCGCCGGCGATTCTGGGGCTGGTACTGGGCGGCACGCTGGAGAACAGCTTCATGAGTTCGATGCTCAAGTCGGGGGGGAATCTTTTCGCCTTCTTCGAGCGTCCGATCAGCGCCGCCCTCGGCGCGCTGGTGATCCTGATCTGGCTGCTGCCGACGCTGATCAAGCAGTTCCGCCGCCTGCGCCGCCCCGCCTCCGCCGGAGAAAAGACATGACCCGCTATGACGCCGCTACCCTGCGCACCACCCTGAGTGCCCTGTTCCGCGAGGCGGGGGCGCAGCAGGAGGTCGCCGAGACCACCGCCAGGATACTGGTAGAGGGGGATCTGCTCGGCCACCACACCCACGGGGTGAAGCTGGCCGACGGCTACCTCAAGGATCTCGCCGCCGGCAATGCCAGCGGCGACCCCGGGGTGCTGGAGATTCATGAGAACACGCCGGTGGCGGCGCTGTTCGACGGCCACTATCTGCTCGGCCCCTACCTGGTGCAGCGAGCCCTCGATCACTGCCGTGAGGCCGCGGCCACCTTCGGCCTGGGCATGGTCAGCCTCAAGCGCTCGCACCATATCGCCTGCCTGGCGGCCTACCTGCAGCCGCTGGTGGAAGCCAATCTGGTGCCGCTGATCCTGAGTTCGGACCCGGCGGTGGCTTCGGTGGCGCCGTTCGGCGGTCTCGACCGGGTCTACACCCCCAACCCGCTGGCCGCCGGCATCCCCGGCCGCGAGCAGCCGCTGCTGATCGATGTCAGTATGTCGACCATCACCAACGGCACCGTGGGCAAGACCCATGCCGCCGGTGGGCGCCTGGCGCATCCGGCGATCCTCTCCGGACACGGCAAGGTAAGCGACGATCCCGCCGACTACTTCGCCGAGCCGGGCGGCAGCATTCTGCCGCTGGGCGAGCTGGCCTTCGGCCACAAGGGCTTCGCCCTGGGGCTGATGGTGGAGGCGCTGACCTCGGCCCTGGCCGGCTTCGGGCGCAAGGATGGCCCCACCACCTGGGGCGCCTCGGTGATGGTGATGGTGATCGACCCGGCGCGCTTCGGCGGTACGGATGCGTTCCTCGACGAGACCGACCATCTCGCCCGACGCTGCCGCGAGGCACGCCCGCGCGACGCCGAGCACCCGGTGCGCCTGCCCGGTCAATCCGGCCTGGCGCGGCGGCGCGACTATCTCGCCGACGGTATCCCGCTGCCCGAGGACGTGGTGGCGGCGATGCGCCAGGCGGTGGCACGCTCATCGCTGGCCGGCACCACAGCGTTCGGCTGAGCCGCCGGCCGCCACACGACGCTTTGCCCGCGCCGTGCCCGCGCCGTGCTCGCGCCCTGTGCGTGCCGGCGTTCAGTCACCCATGATCATCGAGAGCTGGTTCAACCATGACGCAATCCCAAGGATCCGACCGCCTGCCCGAGTCACTCGACTGCCTGCCCGAGGACGCCGACCGCGCGCTGCTGGTAGGGCGCGCCTGGCTGGGCGACGACCCGCAGCGCGGAGGCCCGGCCATCGTCGCCGTGCGTGGCGATAGCCTGGTCGATCTCTCCGCGCATGTCGCCACCATGGCCGACCTGCTCGAACACCCCGACGCCGCCGGCCTGGTGCGCGACGCCGAGGCCCCGCTGATCGCCCCGCTGGCGACGGTGCTGGCCAATAGCGCCGAGGTCGAGCCGGTGGCCCCCTATCTGCTCGCCCCCTGCGACGTCCAGGCGATCAAGGCCTGCGGCGTGACCTTCGCCGTCAGCCTGCTGGAACGGGTGATCGAGGAGCAGGCCGGCGGCGATCTCAACCGCGCCGCCGAGCTGCGCCGTGAGATTCAGACGCTGATCGGCAGCGATCTGTCACGCATCCAGCCCGGCTCGGAAGAGGCGATGACACTCAAGCGCGAGCTGCAGGCGCGGGGGGCCTGGTCGCAATACATGGAGGTGGGCATCGGCCCCGACGCCGAGGTCTTCTCCAAGGCGCAGCCGCTCTCCGCGGTGGGACACGGCGCCCGGGTCGGTCTGCACCCCGCCTCGCAGTGGAACAACCCGGAGCCGGAGATCGTGCTCGCGGTGGACGCCCAGGGTCAGGTGCGCGGCGCCAGCCTGGGCAACGACGTCAACCTGCGCGATGTCGAGGGGCGCAGTGCACTGCTGCTGGGCAAGGCCAAGGACAACAACGCCTCCTGCGCCATCGGCCCGTTCATCCGCCTGTTCGACGCCCACTTCGGCATCGACGACGTGCGCCAGGCGCAGGTCTCGCTGCGTATCGAGGGGCATGACGATGGTTTCGTGCTCGAAGGCGACAGCGACATGCGCGAGATCAGCCGCGACCCGCTCGACCTGGTGAGCCAGACCCGTGGCGCGCATCACCAGTATCCGGACGGCTTCATGCTCTTCCTCGGCACCATGTTCTCGCCGATCCAGGATCGCGACGGCGTGGGCCAGGGCTTCACCCACCACCTGGGCGACCGGGTCGACATCGCCACGCCCAGACTGGGGCGGCTGAGCAACGTGGTCGCGCGCAGCGACCAGTTGCCGCCCTGGACCTTCGGCATCCGCAGCCTGATCGCCCACCTCGCCCGGCGCTGAGCGCGCCTACCGCCCCGAACTGCCACTGCCCCACCCGGGCATCGCGCCCTCCCCGCCGCCGGTGACCTGCCGGCGACGGGGGGGGATGATGGCAGCGTTCAGACCTCGGAACGGGTCATCAGCAGCGCGATGAAGGCATCCACCACCTCGGCACGCTCCTCGCCCTTGCGCGTCATCACCCCGTAGTAGCCCAGCGGCTCGCCGATGGTCAGCGGCAGCGCGGCGAAGCGCCCGGCCGAGAGGGTCGTGCGCAGCACCGAGGTGGGCAGCAGCGCAATGGCATCCGAGGCGCTGACCAGCTGCAGCGTGGTCTGGGTCGACGTGGTCTCGATCACATTGCGCGGCGAGCGCACCTCGGCCTCCGCCAGGGCGACTTCGAAGAGGCCGCGCATGGGGCTGGAGGTGGGGTGCATCACCCACGGCCAGCGCACCACCTCGGCCAGGGTCGGGGTGTGCTGGCACAGCGGGTGGCCGGCACGTACCACGATCGAGACCGGCTCGGCCTGCAGCGGCAGGAAGTCGAACAGATGGTGCTGGGCGGGCTCGGTGAAGCGTCCCAGCACCACGTCGAGCCGCTTGTACTCGAGATCGGCCAGGAGACGGTCGCTGGAGTTCTCGTGAACGCTCACCGCCAGCTGCGGACGCTCGTGCTTGAGCTGGATGATCGCCTGCGGCAGCAGCACCGGTGCCGCACCCGGCACGCTGCCGATCACCAGTTTGCCGTGGCCGCCCTCGCGCAGCGAGATCAGGTCGTCGATCAGGCGGTCGGTGTCGTTGAGAATGCTGCGCGCATAGCGCACCAGCAGGCGGCCGCCGCTGGTCAAGGCCATCTGCCGGGGCTGGCGCAAGAACAGCGCCATGCCGAAGAAGGTTTCAATGTCCTTGAGCATCTTGCTGGCGGCGGGTTGGCTCATGTTCATATGCCGCGCGGTGGCGTGAAGACTACGACTTTCGTCGAGAGTTACCAGCAGCACCAGGTGCTTGATACGCAACCAGCTCTTGATGTGAATTCGACTATCGTGGGACATGCTCATCCCTGCCTTTATTCTTTGGTCAAAGACAATAACCCCGGGTTATAGCAGTTGCAAAAAAAACGATTATTCGAGGCCTCACCGCTCCTTTAGGCTGTCCTAAATCGCCACCTAGGCCATCGATTGATGGCTGAAAATTGGCGCAATCACCCGACAATAGCGCGACCTATTTCGTGTCGTAAGCCATAAGGAAATCCGCGCCCCATGACGATCATTCAGCGTGTCGAAGCCCAGGACATCCGCTTTCCCACCTCGCGCGAGCTCGACGGCTCGGACGCGATGAACGCGGCACCGGACTATTCGGCCACCTACGTCATCCTGCACACCGACGCGGACGACGGGATCAGCGGTCACGGACTCACCTTCACCATCGGTCGCGGCAACGAGATCTGCGTCGCAGCGGTCAACTCCCTGGCCTCGCGCCTGGAGGGCCGTGCCCTCGAGGAGATCACCGCCGACATGGGCGCCTTCTGGCGCGACCTGACCAGCGGCGACAGCCAGCTGCGCTGGCTGGGGCCGGAGAAAGGCGTCATCCATCTGGCCTGCGCGGCGATGATCAACGCGGTGTGGGATCTGTGGGCCAAGCGCGAGGGCAAGCCGGTGTGGCAGTTGCTCGCCGACATGACCCCGGAGGCGCTGGTCCAGTGCCTCGACTTCCGCTTCGTCAGCGATGCCCTGACCCCGGAGGAGGCGATCGCCCTGCTGCGTCGCCAGGCGCCGACCAAGGCCGAGCGTGTGGCCCAGCTGCGCGAGCACGGCTACCCCGGCTACACCACCTCGGCGGGCTGGCTGGGCTACTCGGAAGAGAAGATGCGCAAGCTCTGCCGCGAGGCGCTGGACGAAGGCTGGCGCCACTTCAAGCAGAAGGTGGGTGGCGACATCGAGGAGGATCGCACCCGCGCTCGCATCCTGCGCGAGGAGATCGGCCCCGAGTGCACCCTGATGATGGATGCCAACCAGATGTGGGACGTCGACGAGGCGGTCGCCAACATGCGCCGGCTGGCCGAGTTCGATCCGCACTGGATCGAGGAGCCGACCAGCCCCGACGACATTCTCGGCCACGCCGAGATCCGCCACCGCCTGGCCCCGATCGGTGTCGCCACCGGCGAGCACTGCCATAACCGGGTGATGTTCAAGCAGCTGTTCCAGGCCGAAGCGCTCGACTTCTGCCAGCTCGATGCCGCCCGCCTGGGCGGCCTCAACGAAGTGCTGGTGGTGCTGCTGCTGGCGGCCAAGTACGGCATCCCGGTCTGCCCTCACGGCGGCGGCGTGGGCCTGTGCGAGTACACCCAGCACATCTCGATGTTCGACTACATCGCGGTCTCCGGCTCGTTGGAGGGTCGTCTGCTCGAGTACGTCGACCACCTGCACGAACACTTCGAGGCCCCGGTGCAGATCCATCGCGGCCACTACCGGGTACCGGATGCCCCGGGTTACGGGGTGACCATGAAGGCGGCGTCGCTCGCGGCCCACCGCTACCCCGACGGCAGCGCCTGGCAGTCAGCCTAGCGCCGTCCCCCGGCGGGCGCGGACGCCATCGACAAGCCACAACAAGATGGCGCCGCCCTGCCCCAGTCCATCAGCCCACACGCTCTGGAGCCGAAGATGAAAACAACCACACGTTCCCCACGTACCCTGCCGCTGCGCCGCTCGCTGGTGTCGCTGCTGACCGCCGGCGTGCTCGGCCTGGGCAGCCTGTCAGCCGCGGCCGCCACCGAAATGCCGCCGCTGCCCGAGGTCAAGGGCGATGTCGTCCAGGGCAACGGCAAGGACTACAGCCTCAAGTTCAACATCGGCCTGACCCAGTCCAGCGCCCAGTACCGTGGTCTGGAGTACTTCAAGAAGATCGTCGAAAAGCGCAGCGACGGCCATATCCAGGTGCAGATGTTCCACAGCGCCCAGCTGGGCGATGACCTGCAGTCGGTGAGTGCACTGCAGGCCGGCACCCTGGAGATGACCTCGCCCTCGACTTCACCGATGGTCAACATGTTCCCGCAGTTCGCGGTATTCGACCTGCCGTTCCTGTTTCCCAAGCCGGAAGTGGCCGACAAGGTACTCGACGGCGAGATCGGTCAGCGCATGCTGAAGGAAGCATCGACCAAGGGCCTGGTGGCGATCGGCTGGTCGGAGAACGGCTACCGCCAGCTGACCAACAGCAAGCGTCCGGTCTCCAAGCCGGCGGATCTCGAGGGTCTCAAGATCCGCACCATGCAGAACCCGATCCATCTGGATATCTGGCGCACCCTGGGTGCCAACCCGACGCCGATGTCGTTCGCCGAGCTTTTCACCGCTCTCGAGCAGCACGTGGTCGATGGCCAGGAGAACCCCTGGATCACCATCAAATCCTCCAAGTTCAACGAGGTGCAGCAGTACGCCACCGAGACCAACCACGTCTACACGCCCTTCATCACGCTGGTCTCCGAGCGCTTCTGGAATCGCCTGCCGGCCGACTACCAGCAGCTGCTGCGTGATGCCGCCAAGCAGATGGGCGACTACGAGCGCCACGTCAGCCGCAGCATGAACGACCAGATCAAGCAGGAGCTCGCCGACGAAGGCATGCAGATCACCGAGCTGACGCCGGCCCAGGTCAAGGTCTTCCAGGACAAGCTGGAGCCGGTCTACGCCGACTGGCGCGACAAGATCGGCGGTGACCTGATCGACAGCATCCGCCAGGCCGCCTCCTCGGCCCAGTAATCCCACCCACCGCGGCCGCCGCCCGACGCGCCGGCCGCGCCTCATTGTCGGGGGCGTGCCGGCCTGGCCGTCACGCCCCCTCTTGCTCGGAGAGCGCGATGACCGCTTCCTCGTCCACTGCACGCGGCGTGCTGGGGTGGCTCAAGCTGACCCTGGAGATCGCCGTCGGCCTGCTCGTGCTGGGTGTCGTCTTCTGCGTCACCGCCAACGTCTTCGGCCGCTACGTGCTCAACTACTCCTACACCTGGGCCGAAGAGATGTCCCGGGTGCTGTTCATCTGGCTGGTGCTGCTGGGCGCCGGCGTCGGCAGTCTCGGTAACGAGCACGTCGCGGTGACCTTCTTCCGCGACAAGGCACCGACCGCGCTCAAGCGCGCCGCCTCGCTGCTCGCCATCGCGGTGATCTATATCGTCTGCATCTGCATCCTGCTCGGCTTCCGCGACCTGATCTCGGGCTACACCAGCGCCACGCCAATGCTGGGCATTCCGCAGACCTTCCTCTACAGCGCCATGCCGGTGATGGCGATCCTCACCCTGATCGCCAACAGCGTTGCGCTCGTCGCCCTGCTGCGAGGAAAAACACCATGATTCTCTGGAGCATTCTCGTCGGTCTGGCGATCTGTATCGTCATCGGCATGCCGATCTCGTTCGGCCTCGCCGCGATCACCCTGTTCATCTTCTTCGAGTCGGACTATGCGCTGTCGCCGATCGTGGCGCAGGCGGTCAACGGGCTCGACTCCTTCCCGCTGCTGGCGATCCCGCTGTTCATCCTGGTCGGCGAGGTGATGAGCGAGGGCGGTATCGCCACCCGACTTGTGCGCCTGGCCAGTGCCCTGGTCGGCTTCGTCGCCGGCGGTCTGGGCCAGGTCGCGGTGCTGACCTCGATGTTCTTCGGCGGCATCAGCGGCTCGGCGGTGGCCGACGCCTCCGCCGTCGGCAGCATGATGATCGAACCGATGAAGCGCCACCGCTACAGCGGGCCGCTGGCCACGGCGATCGTGGTCGCGGCCTCGGTGGTGGGGATCATCATTCCGCCCTCGATCCCGATGATCCTGTTCGGTGTGGTCACCAACACCTCGATCTCGGCGCTGTTCATGGCGGGTATCGTGCCCGGCATCCTGATCACCCTGGGGCTGGCGGTGACCACTTACGTGCAGTCGCGCAAGAACGGCCGCGGCCAGCCCTTCTCGCTGCCGGAGCTGGGTAGCGCGCTGAAGGATGCCGCCCTCGCCCTGCTGCTGCCGGTGATCATCGTCGGCGGCATTCTCTCGGGGGTCTTCACGCCCACCGAGAGCGCGGCAATCGCGCTGGTCTACGCCTTCGTGGTGTCGTTCGTGATCTACCGCAGCCTCACCCTCAAGCGCTTCTTCCAGCTCTGTATCACCACCGGCAAACTGACCGGCGTGGTGATGCTGCTGCTCGCCTTCGCCAGCGTGCTGGCGTGGCTGCTGACCGCCAACATGATTCCGCAACAACTGGTGGTGACCCTCTCGGCGCTGACCGACAATCGCTTCCTGCTGCTGCTGATCCTCGCGGCCTTCCTGCTGGTGGTGGGCTTCTTCATGGATCTGACCCCGGCCATGGTGATCCTGGCACCGCTGATGACGCCGGTGGTGGTCAAGCTGGGCATCGATCCGGTCTACTTCGGCGTGCTGATGTCCTTCGTCCTCGGTATCGGGCTGATCACCCCGCCGGTGGGCACGGTGCTCTATGTCGGCTGCGGCGTGGGCAAGGTGGGGATGGAGAGCCTGGTCAAGAGCCTGCTGCCCTTCTATTTCACCCTGCTGGGCCTGCTGGTGCTGTTCCTGGTCTTCCCCGGCATCGTGCTGTGGTACCGCTGAGCAAGGTGAGATGACGATGAGTAACGACAACGCCCTGATCGGCGAACTCGAAAAACTGCTGGGCGCGCGCGGCGTGCTCACCCAGGAAGATGACCTGGCGCGCTACCGCACCGACTGGACCGGACGCTGCGGCGGCATGCCGCTGGCCGTGGTACGCCCGGAGAACACCGCCCAGGTGGCCGATATCGTCGCCTACTGCCACCGCCACGACGTGCCGCTGGTGCCCCAGGGCGGGCACAGCGGGCTGGTGTGCGGGGCGATGCCGGACGAAGAGCGCGCCGAGCTGGTGCTCAGCCTGGAGCGCATGAACCAGGTGCGCGAGCTCGACCCGCTGAACTTCAGCCTGAGCGTCGACGCCGGCTGCGTGCTGCAGACGCTCAAGGAGGTCGCGGAGGAGGCGGACTGCTACTTCCCGCTGGCGCTGGGCGCCCAGGGCAGCTGCCAGATCGGCGGCAATATCTCGACCAATGCCGGCGGGATCAACGTGCTGCGCTACGGCATGACACGCCAGCTGGTGCTGGGCCTGGAAGTGGTGATGCCCGACGGGCGCATCCTCAGCCACATGCGCGCGCTGCACAAGAACAACACCGGCTACGACCTGAAGCAGCTGTTCATCGGCGCCGAGGGTACCCTGGGCATCGTCACCGGTGCGGTGCTCAAGCTCTTCCCCAAGCCGCAGGTCACCCGCACCGCGCTGCTCGCCTGCGCCGACATCGATGCGGTGCTGGCGCTCTATGCGCTGGCTCGACGCTGCTGCTGCGATCTGCTCACCGCCTTCGAGCTGATCCCGCGGCACTGCCTGGAGCTGGCCATGCAGGCGGCACCGGAGCTGCGCGACCCGCTCGACTCGGCCCACCCCACCTACGTGCTGATGGAGGTCGCGGCGAGCGGCCCCGCCGACCTCGATGCGATGATCGAGGCCCTGTTCGAGCAGGGGTCCGAGGCGGGATTGCTGGCCGACGGCGTCCTCGCCTCCAGCGAGGCCCAGGCCCAGCAGCTTTGGCTGATCCGCGAGGCGATGCTGGAGGGTCAGCGGCAGACCGGCGAGCATCTGCGCACCGATATCTCGCTGCCGATCTCGTCGCTGTCGCTGTTCCACGCCCAGGCCTGCCACGCCATCGCCGAAGCCTGCCCGGAGGCCACGGTGATCGCCTACGGCCATATCGGCGACGGCAACCTGCACTTCAACATCCTGCCGCCGGCGACGCTGGCGGAAGCCGAGCGCCCGCCCCTGCTCCACGACCTGGAGCTGCGCCTGTTCGAGATCGTCGAGGCGTTCGACGGCAGCATCAGCGCCGAGCACGGCATCGGGCGGCTCAAGCAGGCTGCCTTTCTGGACACCCTGCCGGGGCCGGAGTACGACCTGATGCGCGGGATCAAGCATCTGCTCGATCCCCGCGAGCTGCTCTCGCCGGGGCGTATCCTGCCGACCAGCGGCGAATGACACCGGCGAGGGCAACGCAGCAGCCACGTGCCAGTGCATCCCCGGGGCGCGCCATCCGTGCGCCCCGCACGAGACAGATAGGCGAGGACAAGGCGAGATGACCACACAACGACGCGTCGGTGTTCTGGGCACCGGCATCATGGGCGCTCCGATCGCCCGCCGCCTGGCCGCTGCCGGCTACGCCGTCAGCGCCTGGAACCGCAGCCGAGACAAGCTGACGCCACTGGCGGATCACGGCATCCGTCTCGCCGCCACCCCGGCCGAGGCAGCCACGGTCGACACCCTGATCGTGATGCTCAGCTCAGGGCCGATATGCGATGAGGTGCTGCTGGGCGCGGATGGCGTGATCGCCGCCATGCCCGCCGGCAGCCAACTGATCGTGATGAGTTCGATCCCCGTGGCCACCGCCCGCGGCCAGGCCAAAGCGGCCGCAGCCCGCGGCATCGACTATCTCGACGCCCCGGTCTCCGGCGGTGAACGCGGCGCCATCGACGGCACCCTGGCGATCATGGTCGGCGGCGAGGCCGCCGCCTTCGAGACCAGCCGCGAGCTGCTGAGCCATCTGGGCCGCCCCACCCATGTCGGCCCAGCCGGCTGCGGGGAACTGGCCAAGCTGGCCAATCAGATGATCGTCGCCAACACTCTGGCCACGGTGGCCGAGGCGCTGCTGCTGGTCGAGCGCGGTGGCGCCGATCCGGCCCAGGTGCGCCAGGCACTGCTTGGCGGTTTTGCCGACTCGACCATTCTCCAGCAGCACGGCGAGCGCATGCTGGCCGGTGACTTCGTCCCCGGGGGCCCGGCCAAGTGGCAGCACAAGGACACCCAGACCGCACTGGCCGTGGCCACCGAACTGGGGCTGTCGCTACCGCTGAGCCAGCGCGCCGATGCCCTGTTCGGCGCCATGCTCGAACAGGGCGATGGCGATCTCGACCACAGTGGCATCATCCGCGAATTGCGCCGCCACAATGCGCTGCCGGTCGACGGCCCGGCGGTGAATGGCAAGCCGGCCTAGGGGCCGGCCGCTCAGCAGCGGCTGAGCCAGCGCAGATAAGCGGGGATGCGGATATCGCCATCGCGCTGGAAGTTGACCAGCCGCGCCTGCACCAGCGACTCGGAGCAGGCCAGGTGGTCACTCAACGTCTGACTCGCGCGGGCCGCCTGCCCCGCCGCCAGCGCTTCGAACACCTGGCGGTGGGCAGCGAAGAAGGGATCCTCCGGCGGCAGTGCGATCTCACCGCCCAGCAGGTGCTTGCTGATCAGCAGGATCGGCCGGGTGCGCTGCAGCATCGACAGCAGTTCGTCATTGGCGCCGTGGACCAGGGCGTCGTGGTGCAGGTCGTGCTCCAGCGCATCCAGCCGCCCCGGGTCGATATGCGGATAGCGCCGCTCGGCCTGGGCCAGCCGCTGCAGATAGCGCGCGATGTCGTCTGCCCCGATACGCTCACACGCCTTGCCGATCATGAAGGGTTCGAGCAGGCGGCGTGCCTCGTAGAGCTGATGCAGCCGGTCGCTGTCCAGCGGCACCACGTTCCAGCTCGAATACTTGACCTTGGCCACCACGCCCAGCGACTGCAACTGCAGCAGAATGCGGTGGGTCACGCTGCGACTGACGTCGAGCGTACGCGAGAGCTCCAGCTCGTTGAGCTCCAGCCGCCCCTTCATCGAACCGAGCACCACATCGTGCTCGACCCGTTCGGCCAGCGCGCGCCACGACTCGGTACGCTTGACCGAGGCGCGCCCGCCGGCGGCGCGGAAGTCGGCGGCGGTGAGCGAGCGCCGTACCACCTCGCTCGGCCCGCGGCCGACCACATAGCCGCGCCCCTCAAAGCGACTGATCGCTCCCTCGTCGTGCAGCCGCGCCAGGGTCTGGCGCACCGGTGAGCGGCTCATGCCGAAGATCTCGGCGATATTGCCCTCCAGCAATACCAGGCCGGGCTCCAGATGACCGCTGGCCATGCTGCGCAGCAGCGCCTGGTAGAGCTGGTCCTTGAGCGTCTTGACCATGCCTTTCCTTAGCCGTCGGTGGCGCCAGTGCGCGGCGCCGACGCGACACCTGTCTCGATTCAGCGAACGAAACGATTATTGCACACCATGATCATTGGTGGCTGTCCGACCATGGCCCAAGCGGCTCCCGGCGGAATCGCGGCCGCGACGGCGGCGCCCCCGCAAAGGTGCGGGGTACGCACACAAAAACGCCGCCCCTGAAAACAGGGACGGCGTAGGGCCGGCGATGCCTGGGATCAGGCGCGCGAGCGGCGCATCGGCGCATCGCCGTCGCTGCGGCGACGCGGTGCGCGCTCCGGCGCGCCCTGATCTTCGGTGATCTCCAGCGAGCGGCCGGCGACCCGAGCACGCGCCATCTTGGTCAGAATGGTGCTGGGCAGGCCGCTGGGCAGCTCGACCACCGAGAAGGCGTTGCGGATGTCGATACGACCGATCCGGGCACCTTCGATACCGCCTTCGTTGGCCAGCGCACCGACCAGTTGGCCGGGCTTGACGCCATCCTTGTGGCCGACCGAGACGCGATAGCGGGTCATGCCTTCACGCGGGGCGCTGTCGCGACGACGCGGGCCACGCTCGCGGCCGGCATCACGACCGCCGTCACGCGGGTTGTCGCGGCGTGCCGGACCTGCGGTGATACGTCCGATCGGGGCTTCACCGGCACGCGCCAGGGTCGCCATGGCAGCGGCCAGATCGACGGGGTCATGACCCTCTGCGACCAGCTTCTCGATCAGCTCACGCTGCTGGCCGGCACCGGCTTCGAGCATCTCGAGCAGACGCGCGCTGAAGCGCTCGTCACGATGGGCGCGGATGGCGCTCTCGTCGGGCAGCGGCATCTCGGTCATCGGCTGGCCGGTGGCCTGCTCGACCCAGCGCACCTTGCGCGTCTCGCGACCGCCGGCGAAGGTGATCGCCACGCCGTCACGGCCGGCACGGCCGGTACGCCCGATACGGTGGATGTAGGCTTCCGAGTCCTGCGGCAGGTCGTAGTTGACCACGTGGGTGATACGCGGCACGTCGAGACCACGCGCCGCCACGTCGGTGGCCACCAGCACATCGACCTTGGCCCGCTTGAGCCGGGTGATGGTGCGCTCGCGCAGGCTCTGGTCGAGGTCGCCGGAGAGGCCGGCGGCGTTGACGCCGCGGGCGGTCAGCTGCTCGACCAGCGTGGTGCAGGCGGCACGGGTACGCACGAAGACGATCGCGGCGTCGACCGGCTCGACTTCGAGGATACGGGCCAGCGCTTCGAGCTTGCTCGGGCCTTCGACCCGCACCACACGCTGCTCGATGTTCTCGCCGGTGCTGACCTTGGACTCGATCGCCACCTTGACCGGATCGACCAGATAGCGATTGACGATGCGCTCGATCTCGCTCGGCAGGGTGGCCGAGAAGAATACCCGCTGGGAGTCGCTGGGGGCGTCGGCGACCACGCGCTTGACGTCGTCGATGAAGCCCATGCGCAGCATCTCGTCGGCTTCGTCGAGCACCAGCGCGGAGAGCCCTTCCAGCTTGAGGCTGCCACGATCCAGGTGATCGATGATCCGGCCCGGGGTGCCGACCACCACTTGAGCGCCACGCTTGAGCGCGCTCAACTGTTCACGGTACTCCTGACCGCCGCACAGGGTGGCGATCTCGAGACCTTTCAGATTCTGTCCATACTTGGAGAACGAGACGGCCACCTGCTGGGCCAGCTCGCGGGTCGGTGCCAGTACCAGCACCTGGGGTTCACGCCGATCGAGCTCGATACGGCTCAACAGCGGCAGAGCAAAGGCAGCGGTCTTGCCGGTGCCGGTCTGGGCCTGGCCCAGCACGTCACGGCCATCGAGCAGCGCAGGAATGGTCTGCGACTGGATCGGGGATGGCGTTTCATAGCCCAGGGTATCGAGGGCAGAGAGTACTTCCGGCAATAGCGCCAGTTCGCCAAAACTAGGCGTCGCAACTACAGTCGAGGTCATTTCACACCTTGGAGTGGCCGGTGGGGGTACCGGCAAAAATGTCATGGTGCCGCGGGCTTGTGGCCCGACCGACACCGGTCGCACCTGGCATTGTCACCGAGTCGGCGCGAGTGCCGGGTCGGAGACGTCTGTGGCGACCTTGCTGCGCCCGGTCGTGAGAATCATCGACCGCTGAAAGCGCGCCATCGTTGCATCCGGACGCAGAAATCGGCTTGCGCCGTGCGTCGTACACGAGATACGTCCGGTAGTGGCATCGACTCACGGGTCGATGGTGTGGATTGCAGACATATCGGCAGGATGGTGGGGTCAACACATGCGAGGAAGCGCAACTATACCATGGGTGAAGCTTCACCTCCAACACGATCGTAAATTTCCTACATCTAGCCCTCTC
Source organism: Salinicola sp. RZ23 (assembly GCF_003206675.1). Classification (NCBI taxonomy): domain Bacteria; kingdom Pseudomonadati; phylum Pseudomonadota; class Gammaproteobacteria; order Oceanospirillales; family Halomonadaceae; genus Salinicola; species Salinicola sp. RZ23. The sequence goes on along the minus strand of NZ_PZJK01000009.1, from coordinate 96,109 downwards.
TGTCTCCCGCCCCCTCTTTTTCGCCCTTGCTCCTTTTCCGCCCCTTGCTCCCGCTTGCCACCGAAGGGTGAGTGCACGGCCCATCACGGCTAGAATCGCGAGTGCCTATCATCAGCACCCTCATCAGGCCCCAGGAGAACCGCCGATGTCCCGAGATGTGCCCCAAGAGCCGGCGGCGGAGACACCCGCCGTGACCCTGTGGATCGATGCCGACGCCTGCCCGCGGGCGGCCCGCGAGATCATCCTGCGCGCGGCCGAGCGCACCCATACCCGCACCTGGATGGTCGCCAACCACGCCCTGCCGCTGCCACCCTCGGCCTGGGTCAAGGCTCGCAGCGTGGCCCACGGCTTCGATGCCGCCGACGACCTGATCGCAGCCTCGCTGAGCCCCGGTGACCTGGTGATCACCAGCGACCTGCCGCTGGCCCAGGAGGTGATCGAGCGCGGCGCCGACGTCATGACCACCCGCGGAGAGCGGCTGAGCGCCGACAATGTGCGCGCCAAGGTGCAGATGCGCGACTTCCTGGAGACGCTGCGCGCCAGCGGCGAGCAGACCCGGGGCCCTGACGCCTACGGCGACGCCGAGCGGCGCGAGTTTGCCAATGCGCTGGATCGCTGGCTGCGCCGCCATACCTGAGACATCACATCTGAATCTGCCAGCCCCGGGCGCCTGCCCGCGGCATCACACGTCGGCGAAGCATCAATCGCGCTCGCGGATACCGTGGCCCTCCAGCCGTCCGCGGTCATGGGGGCGCTCGAGATCCAGCTGTGGCCCCCGCGGCACGATGCGTGTCGGGTTGATGGTGTCGTGGCTGTAATAGTAGTGGCGCTTGATATGGTCGAAGTCGACCGTCTCGGCGATGCCCGGCCACTGGTAGAGCTCGCGCAGGTAGTTGGCGAGCTGCGGGTAGTCCTCGATCCGCCGGCGATTGCACTTGAAGTGACCGAAGTAGACCGCGTCGAAGCGAATCAGCGTGGTGAACAGACGGATATCCGCCTCGGTCAGCCAGGCCCCGGCCAGGTAGCGCTGTTCGGCAAGACGCGCCTCGAGTCGGTCGAGACAGGCGAACAACGCCTCGTAGTGCTTCTCGTAGACCGACTGTTCGGTGGCGAAGCCGGTCTTGTAGACGCCGTTGTTGACGTTGTCATAGACATCGGCGTTGACCGCATCGATCACCTCGCGCAGATCCTCGGGGTAGAACTCGAGCCGGTTGCCGGTGAGCCCATCGAAGGCCGAGTCGAACATGCGTACCAGCTCCGCCGACTCGTTGTTGAGAATCCGGCCCTGCTGCTTGTCCCACAGCGCGGGCACGGTGACTCGTCCGGTGTAGCGCGGGTCGGTCAGGGTATAGAGCTGGTGATGATACTCGACCCCATTGATGGCATCGCCGCTGGCGCCCTCGTCGCGGTGATACGACCAGCCCTGATCGAGCATCAGTGGGCTGGTGTGGGAGACCCCGATCAGCGTATCGAGCCCCTTGAGCTTGCGCATGATCAGTGCCCGGTGGGCCCAGGGGCAGGCCAGCGAGACGTAGAGATGAAAGCGCCCGGCCTCGGCGCGCACGCCCGGTTGCCCGTCCGGCCCGGGTTCACCGTCGGCCGTGACCCAGTCGCGCAGCTTGGCGGATTCGCGCACGAACTCCCCACCGTGGCTCTGGGTGTCATACCACTTGTCCTGCCATTCACCGTTGACCAACAGGCCCATGCGTCTCTCCCTCTTTCTCATATTGCCGGCGCGCCAGGCGCGGGATTCGTCTTCAGCATAGAGTGCCGGGATCGAATATCGAGCGCATAAATTCGCTGCCACCGTTCGGCACAGACGAACCTTACTGGGTCTGCTCGTCGGCCAGTGGGATCTGCCGCGCCTCCGCCCCCTCCTGGAGCAGCAGCGGCTCTGCATCACGGCAGCTGGTGACGGTTGCCTCGATCAGCGCCTGCGCCAAGGCCTGGGTCGCCGGACCGGCGCCATCGATATCGCGATGGACGATCTGCAGCGAGGCGTAGCGGATACCGCCGACCCGCAGCGGCAGGGCTTTCAGCCGGCCGGCGTCGAGCGCTGCCTGGATACGCGTCTGCGGCACCCAGGCAAAGCCCAGCCCGCGCTCGAGCATGTCGATGGAGGTAGAGAGGTGCGACAGCGTCCAGCGCTGCTCGGCCTTCAGCCAGCCTGAGTCCAGCCGGTGACGCATGGCGGAGTCGCGCACCACCAGCTGGCGATGGCCTTCCAGGTCACGCAGATCGAGCGCCCGGCCCAGACCGTGCAACGGATGCTCGGGGTGGGCCACGGCGATGAACGGAATGTCCACCAGCGGCTGACCCAGAAAGCCCTGCGGGCTGAAGCCCGAGATGATCAGGTCGGCGCGCGACTCGTACAGCATTTCGACGGCACCGTTGAGCACGGTCTCGTGCAGTTGCACGCGCACGTGGGGATAGGCCGCCGAGAATTGAGTCAGCGCCTCGGCCAGCGCGTGCCCGGGAAAGATCTGATCCACCGCCAGCGTGATCTCCGCCTCGAGGCCGCCGGCGAGGCGCTCGGCGACATCTTCGAGCAGCGCCGCGTTCTCGATCAGCTGGCGCGCCCGGCGCAATAGCATCTCGCCGGCCTCGGTCAGCACCACCTGGCGCCCCTTGGGCTCGAACAGGCGCACCCCCAGCTGCTCCTCGATCTTGTGAATCGCATGGTTGAGCGTCGAGGGGCTCTTGTGGATCGCCTCTGCCGCCTTGGCGAACCCCCCATGGTCGGCCACCGCCGCCAGCATCTGCCACTGCAGCAAGGTCACTCTCGGCATGCGCTCGTCTCCGGCTGAACAACGCTCATGGGCCCGGGCAGGAACGCCGCGCCCCGGTCAGTTTACCGCGTCGAAGGCGTCGAGAAACCCGTTGCACGCTGCCATTCGGTGCGTGCACTCTGGCCTCGGGCACCCGTATCTGACACCATCGTGCAGCCCCTTCCCGCGCTGCCAGGAAGCTATTTTTCGACGCCATCGAAAAGTGATACAAGGGTTTTACGCGACGCCATTGGCGCAAAATAGCGACGTTTTTTTGCGCACCATATTGGTGCAAAAAGCCTGTCAGAGCGGGCCGAAACTACGCCCGGAAGGTTAGGCTGCAAAACATCTTCTTGACACCGCGCCACTCTTCTTCGCACCCCATGGCGCCTGGGATACGGTGCTGTACATTAATACAGACTAGGCAATTAATACCGCCATGAGGTATGGTTCCCGAGCCTTTATATTAGTTTGTCACCTTTTTTACTCGGGCCTTCACCTTCATGCTGCGAATTTTCCATTCGCTACCCCGCACTCATAAAGTGTTGCTGCTTCCGGTTGCCACGATGGTTACCGTGCTGGGTACGCAAAAGATCATCGGCGTCTTCGACCACGCCGACAAAGCGCAGACACCGATTTCCGTCGCCTCGACCGCCACACTTTCCCAGTCGATCATCGCCTCGGCTGGCGATCATGATCAGGCAGACGGCCCTTCGGCGCTCCAGCGTCTTTCCGACGATATTCCGCTGGCGCAGCTGAAGCCGCTGGAAGTCATGGATGTCGATCTGATCCCCCAGGCGCAGGCCAGCGAGGATATCCCCGCGGCCAGTGCTCCGGCGACGGCCGGTGCCCCATTGCTCGCCGCCACGGCGCTCAAGTCGGCCCTGGCGCTGGGTGCCAGCGGCCAGGATTACGCGGCCAACAGCGACAGCGACGACGACATCGGCGGCACCTCCTACGAGGACTGGACTTCCGATGGGGCGCTCGACCCCAACGGCGATCCCGATCTCGGCAGCGAGATCGCCTCTAACGAGCACTACGTGCCGGAGTGGCAGAGCTACACCATCCAGAAGGGCGACTCCTTCGCCCTGACCGCCGAGCGCACCCTGGGCCTGGAGTACAGCGACGTGACCCAGATCCTCGGCGCCGTGCCGGACAAGAAGGTGCTGACCCGCTGGCGGGTCGGCCGTACCTTCGACTACAAGCTCGACGAGAATGGCCAGCTGCTGGCCCTGCGGGTGATGAAGAACCCCCGCGACGGCTACCTGATCGAGCGCGACAGCGAGACCGCCGAGTTCGCCTACTCGCCGATCGAGAAAGCCGGCGAAGCCACCCAGCGCATGTTCAGCGGCACCGTCAGCGGCTCCTTCGCGCTCTCGGCGCAGTCCACCGGGCTCTCCAGCGCCGAGGTCTCCGAACTGACCCACGTGCTCTCCAAGAAGCTCGATTTCCGCCGTGACGCCCGCGCCGGCGATCACTTCCAGGTGCTGGTCGAATCCGACATGATCGACGGCCAGTCGCTGGACTCCAAGATCCTCGCCGCCAAGTACGAAGGCCAGCGCATGGATCTGACCGTGATCCGCAACAGCGCCGACGACCACTTCTATACCCCGGACGGCAACGGCCTCGATCCCGCCTTCGACCGCTACCCCTTCCAGGGTCACTACCGCATCAGCTCGCCGTTCAACCTGCGCCGGCACCATCCTGTCACCGGCCGGATCAGCCCGCACAAGGGCACCGACTTTGCCATGCGCAGCGGCACCCCGATCGATGCCCCCGCCGACGGCCGGGTCGAGAAGGTGGTCAACCACCCGCTCGCCGGCAAGTACATCGTGATCCGTCACGACAACGGCTATGTCACCCGCTACCTGCACCTGAGCAAGGCGCTGGTGAAACCCGGCGACCGGGTCAAGATGGGCCAGGAGATCGCCCTCTCCGGCAACACCGGCCGCACCACCGGGCCGCATCTGCACTACGAGATCCTGGTCAACAACCGTCAGGTCGACGCCATGCGCGTGAAGCTGCCGGACTCGCAGCAGCTGACCGGCAAGGCGCTGGCCGCCTTCAAGCGTCAGTCGGAGAATCTGCTGGCCAAGCTCGACCAGGGCAGCGGCGACGAACCGGCGATCGCCCAGGTCGATCCGCAGAAGACCAAGCGCGGTGACGACAACATCTGATCCGTCGCTGGCCGACACCAGCAAGCCCTACCTCGAAAAAGCCCCGCCCCGTGCGGGGCTTTTTGCTGTCTGCCCGGCATGAAAAGCGTCAGGCGAACCGCAACGCAGCGGACCTGCACTGGGAGCGACACTAATTTCCGTTTCCCGGGGGTAGAAGTTTCTGTCGCTTGGGCTCATTCTGATAATGACTCCGTTACGTCAGGGAGGTAACGCCGACACCGTTCTTGCGTCCGACACGACAGTGGCACTGACGGAGTCTCCTGCCCGACATCGACTTGTCATGGCACTCTGTCAGGGTCGAGAAGCCTTGAACTCACAGGAGTGCTTTTGCCGATGGTGCGTATCGACAAGAAAGCGAACAGGCTCTACGTACTGGACACCAATGTCCTGATCCACGACCCCGCAGCCCTCTACCATTTCGAAGAGCATGATGTGGTCATTCCCATGACCGTGCTCGAGGAGCTCGACAAGCACAAGAACGGCATGCGCGAGATCGCTCGCACCGCCCGCCAGATCAGCCGCACTCTCTCCGACCTCACCGCCCACGTCACGCCCGAGGAGATTCAGCAAGGCATTCCCATCCCCCGCGTCAGCGGCGGAGCCGCCGGCCGTCTGCGCTTCCTCTGCTATCAGGACCTGGAGCCGCTGGAGACCCTGGAGGACTCTCCGGACAATCGCATTCTCGCCGAAACCTGCCGCCTGTGCCGCGACCGTCCCGACGCCTCCGTCATCCTGGTGACCAAGGACATCAACCTGCGGGTCAAGGCCGCCGCGCTCAAGGTGCCGGTGGAGGACTACCTCAGCGACAAGGCTTTCGACGATCTCGATGCCATGATCGAGGGCGCCAAGGTCTATGCCGACGCCGGCCGTGACGGCCACGGCCTGTGGGAGTCGCTGGACGTCGACGTGATGGTCGAGCGCGCCGAGGGGCACACCCTCTACCACCTGGAAGGCGCGATTCCCGACGACTGGCATGTCGGCATGCTGGTCTCCGACAGCGACAACGGCGCCGACTTCGAAGCGATCGTGCGCAGCCACTCGCCGCGCCGCGCCACCCTGCAACTGCTCACCAATTACCGCCACCACGACGGCGTCTGGGGCGTGCATGCCCACGACAGCCGCCAGAACTTCGCCCTCAATCTGCTGATGGACCCGGAGATCGACTTCATCACCCTGGCCGGCAGCGCGGGGACCGGCAAGACCTTCATGGCCCTGGCCGCGGCCTTCCAGCAGACGCTGGACGCCAAGCAGTTCGAACGTATCGTCTTCACCCGCGCGCCCATCCCCATGGGTGAGGACATCGGCTTTCTGCCCGGCACCGAGGAGGAGAAGATGTCACCGTGGATGGGTGCCTTCCACGACAACATGGACAACCTGCTGCGCGACGAGCGCGAGGGCTCGACCAGCTGGAGCGACGGCGCCACCCGCCAGTTGATCGGCTCGCGGGTGCAGATCCGCTCGCCCACCTTCATGCGTGGGCGCACCCTCAACGATACCTTCCTGATCATCGACGAGGCCCAGAACTTCACCCCCAAACAGCTCAAGTCCCTGGTCACCCGTGCCGGGCGCAACACCAAGATCGTCTGCCTGGGCAACGTCGGCCAGATCGACACGCCCTACCTCACCGCCAGCACCTGCGGCATGGCCGCCGTGGTCGAGCGTTTCCGCAACTGGCCCCATGCCGGACACATCACGCTCAAGAGCGTGGAGCGTTCGCGCCTGGCGCTGGCGGCCGAAGAGCTGCTGTGACGCTGTCGTGACGCCAGGCGGCGGGGCCTCGCCCCGCCCCTCTCGGAGGCCTGCGACAACCCCAGTTGGAGAACCCCAAACGAAGAAGCCCCGGCACTCGGCCGGGGCTCTCTGACGTCAGCGTCGTATCACGCGTCACTCGTCGTCGCTATCGGGCTTCTTGTTGTTGATCACATCCTCGATCAACTGCTCGGACTCGCTGCGCGGGGTCTCGTCGAGAATCCGCTCGGCCTGGTCCCAGGCGCACACCTCGGTATTGCACGAGGTGCAGAAGACCCCATCGTCGGGCTGCTTGGCCTGGGAGACCTTCATCATGTGGTTGCCGCAGTTGGGGCAGCCCTTGGGCATCCGGAATTCCACGGAAAAGTCTGACACGGCGTTACTCCTTGTCGGCCGTCGGGAATGAACTTCAGTGTAGTCGAGTCGCAGCGATCGGGGGCAGCGGAAGCCGCCATCCCCGTCGCGGCTAGTCCTAGGCGACCCGCCGCCACACCAGGCAGAGGTTGTTGGCCGGCATCTCATGCACCTGCAGCGCCTCCAGCCCGGCCTCGGCGGCCAGCGCTTCCAGCGCCGTCAGATCGCGAATCCCCCAGCGCGGATCACGCGTACGCAGCGCCTCGTCGAAGCGCGAGTTGCTCTCGGCCAGCGGCGTTCCGGCGCGCCGGAACGGCCCGTACAGCACCAATAGCCCACCCGGCGGTAGCTGGCGCCCGGCGGCGGCGAACAGTGACTCCGCCGCCGCCCAGGGCGCGATGTGCAGCAGGTTGAAGGCGCACACGGCCACCAGCTCCTCGATCTTGGGCCACTCGGCGGTGACATCGAGTGCCAGCGGCGCCAGCAGATTGGGGCGCGCGGCGACCTCGCGCCAGGCCGCGATCGAGCGCAGCGCCTCCGGGCTCGGGTCCGAGGGCTGCCAGTGCAGGCCGGGCAGCGCCTCGGCCAGGTAGACGGCGTGCTCGCCGCTGCCGCTGGCGATCTCCAGCACGCTGCCGCGGGCCGGCAGCACCTGGCGCAGGATCGCGGCGATGGGGGCGCGATTACGCTGCGCCGCCGGGCTCGATAGCCGCGGGTCGTCGGCGGCGCGGCCGATATCGTCCATGCTGTGCATCGTGATACCCGCTCAACCCAGCCGCGCCTGGAGCCAGGCCGCGATGTCGCCGGCCTGCTCGGGGCACAGGCTATGGCCCATGTCGTAGGTGCGATAGTGCACCGGATAGCCCAGCGCCTCGACCCGCTCGGCGCCCTCGCGGCCCAGCGCTTCGGGCACCACCGGATCGGCGCTGCCATGGTGTACCTCGATCGGCAGCTGACGATTCTCCGCGGCCAGCGCGATGCTGTCGGCGGTGGCGAAGTAGGTCGAGAGCGCGAGCAGCCCACCTAGCGGATGCGGGCATGACAGTGCCGCCTCGTAGGCCACCGCCCCGCCCTGGGAGAAACCGGCGACGATGATCCGCCGGCTGTCGATGCCGGCCTCGATCTGCGCCTCGATCAGGCCCTGCACCCGCTCGGCGGAGGCGCGCAGCTGGGCGACATCGACCCGCCGCCCCAGATTCATCTCGAGAATGTCGTACCAGGCCGGCATGCTCATGCCGCCGTTGACGGTGACCGGCAACTGCGGCGCATGGGGCAGCACGAAACGCACCGAAAGCGTCGCATCCAGGCCCAGCGCCGGCACCAGCGGCTCGAAGTCATGGCCATCGGCGCCGAGACCGTGGAGCAGAATGACACAGGCGTCGGCGGCGCGGCCGTGACTCGGCTCGACGATGAGTTCCTGAGCGGATGGCATGGCAGCTCTCCCTATAGCGTAAAATCGACAGTCTAACGTGGCTGCCGCCACCGCGCCCGCGCCGATTGCCTTTACCGGGTGCGCATCGCCCGGCCCCTGTGCAGCCCCCGGGCGATAGGCGGTGCTATGCTCGGGCCGCAACCCAACGATCACCGGATTCAGGAAGACTCATGACGCTCTCCTTCGAGTCGGCCAGGGCCAAGGCCGGCTGGCGCCTGCTGCTGGCATGGCTGCTGCTCAATGCCCTGCTGCTCACCCCCGAGCTACCCTGGGCCGGCTTCCCCCCACACCACTGGCTGGCGCTGGAGGCGCCGCTGCTGATCGGCCTGCTCCTGCTGCTGCCGCCGTCACGTCTGCGCCGCTGGGCCTGTGCCGCGGTCGCGCTGATCGGCGTGACCATCGCCCTGGGCGCACTCGGCGACGGCCTGATGCAGGCGATGCAGGGGCGCTCGATCAATCTCTATACCGACGTGTCGCTGCTGCCGATTCTGATCGAGCTGCTGGTCGCCAATCTGGGCCTGCCGCTGACCCTGGCGCTGACCTGCGGCCTGGGGCTGGCACTGTTCGCGGTGGGCTGGGCGCTGACGGCACTGCTGGCGGCCAGCCATCGCCCTCCACTGCCGCGCGGCCTGGGGGTGGTGCTGCTGGCAGTCGGTGCCGGCGGCCTGGCGCTGCAGTACGCCGGCCGCCTCGAGTCCACGCCGATCGGCAGCCCGGCGCTGGGTTTCGTGACCTTCGAGTGGCAGCGGGCGCTGGAGACACGTAACGCCCTGGCGGCGTTCGGCGGCGAGCTCCAGAGCGATCCGGGAGCGCGGGCACTGCCGGGGCTGGCGGGGACCGACGTGGTACTGGGCTTCATCGAGTCCTACGGGGTCGCCGCCATCGAGCGCGAACCCTTCGCCGACGAGATCCGCCCGCGTCTCGCCCAGGTACAAGCCGAGCTGGCCGCCGCAGGGCTATCGATGGTCACCGGTCGGGTCACCGCCTCGACCCTGGGCGGACAGTCCTGGCTCAACCACGCCACCCTGCTCAGCGGCCTGCCGATCACCTCGCAGCTACGCTTCGAGCTGATGCTCAACCGCCACCACTCGACCCTGGTCGACGACTTCGCCGCCAGCGACCACCGCACCCTGGCGGTGATGCCGGGAATCATCCGCGACTGGCCCGAAGGCCGCCAGCTCGGCTACGACGAGATCCACACCGCCGACAGCCTCGGCTACCGCGGGCCGCCGATGGGCTGGGCCAGCATGCCCGATCAGTTCACCTGGAAACGCGTGGGCGACTATCTGGATGCCGCAGCGGCATCCACGAACGCCACCACGCCGGCGTCGCGCGCCACCTTCGCCGAACTGGCCACCCTCTCCAGCCACGCTCCCTGGTCGCCGGTGATCACGCTGGTCGACTGGAACCGCGTCGGTGACGGCGAGGTGTTCTCGCGCTGGGCTGGTGCCGGCGACGACTACGCCTCGCTATGGCAGAACACCGAGGCGATGCGCGCCCACTATGCGCCGGCCATCGACTACGCCCTGCAGGCGGCGGCGGGCTTCGCCGAGCGCCAGGTCGGCAAGCACACGCTGATGCTGATCCTCGGCGATCACCAGGCCGCGCCGAGCATCATCGGCCCGAGCCCGGGCAAGGACGTGCCGCTGCACGTGATCAGCGGCGATCCGGCGCTGCTCGAAGGTTTTCTCCACAACGGTTTCCGGCCCGGTGCGTTGCCGCCCGGGCCGGAACAGGCCATCCCCATGTCACAGATCCGCGCGCTACTGCACCGGATCTATACCGCGGCGCCGGCGCTCAGCCGGCCTGCTGCTGCCCACGGCTCTTGATCAGGCTGGCGACGGTGGTGACCACCAGGGTGCCGACGATGATCGTCATCGACAGCCAGATCGGGATCTCCGGCACCAGGTGCAGCGGCTGGCCGTCGTTGATGAACGGCAGGTTGTTGGTGTGCATCGCCTCGATGATCAGCTTGACCCCGATGAACGCCAGGATCAGCGACAGCCCGATGCCCAGATAGACCAGCCGTGACAGCAGCCCGCCGATCAGGAAGTAGAGCTGGAGCAGGCCGAGCAGCGCGAAGGCATTGGTGGTGAAGACGATATAGGGCTCCTTGGTCAGCCCGTAGATCGCCGGGATCGAATCCAGCGCGAACAGCACGTCGGTCATGCCCAGGGCCACCACCACCATGAACAGCGGTGTCACCAGACGCTTGCCGTTGCGCAACGTGAGCAGGCGATCGCGATCATACTCGTCGGTGGCGGGCAGGCGTTTCTGCACGAAACGTACGATGGCGTTGGGCTCGTACTCCTCGTTGCTGTCGTGGCCCCCGGCGCCCTCGCGCATCAGTTGGACGGCGGTATAGAGCAGGAATAGCCCGAACAGGTAGAACACCCAGCTGAACTCGGCGATCGCCGCCGCCCCCACCGCAATGAACAGCCCGCGCATGATCAACGCGATCACGATCCCGATCAGCAGCGCCTTCTGCTGATAGGCCGGCGGCACCGCGAACTTGGACATGATGATCAGGAAGACGAACAGATTATCGACCGAGAGGCTCTTCTCGGTGATGAAGCCGGCGAAGTACTCGGCGCCGTGCTGCGGCCCCCAGACCCACCACAGCCCTCCGCCGAAGAGCATGGCGAGGGCAACGAAGAAGACCGACCACCAGGCCGCTTCGCGGAAGCTGGGCGCGTGCGGCTTGCGCACGTGGGCATAGAAGTCGAAGACGAACAGGGCAGCGATGCCGGCAATCGTAGCCAGCCAGACCCACAGGGGGACATGCATGAGGAAACCTCCGGTTGACGGTGAACGTCACCGAAAGTCTCTCCCGCTGGCCGCGGCACCCGCTGGGTGCCCGAACAACCGATGACCCCGGGGCAATGTGGCCCGTGCTGACGACATCATCGACCGGCGGCGCACGCAGCGCCGGCGGCGGGATACTCCCCTTCCGTGCCCGCGCATTGTGGCCCGCCGCTGACGGCTAGGCAAGAAAAAAGCCCGTGGGATCACGGGCTTTCGGCAGTTTTCCGGTAGACACCGGGTGCCTGCGCCGAGCCGGCATCAGCCGGAGAGCACCACCGTGCGTCCAGCGTGCAGGAAGACGCGTTTCTGCAGGTGATAGCGCACCGCCCGCGCCAGGGTCAGACACTCGATGTCGCGGCCGCGTGCCACCAGATCCTCGGGGTAGTGGGCATGGTCGACCGCCTCGACACCCTGGGCGATGATCGGCCCCTCGTCGAGATCGTCGTTGATGTAGTGGGCGGTGGCACCGACCAGTTTCACGCCCTTCTCGTAGGCCTGATGGTAGGGCTTGGCCCCCTTGAAACCGGGCAGCAGCGAGTGGTGGATATTGATCGCGCGGCCGGCGAAGTGGTGGCACAGCTCGGGCGACAGCACCTGCATGTAGCGCGCCAGGATCACCAGCTCCGCCCCGCTCTCCTCGACCACCCGGCGCACCTCGGCCTCCTGCTCCGCCTTGGTCTCCGGGGTGATCGGCAGATGGTGATAGGGCAGTCCGTGCCACGCCGCCAGCGGCTCCAGATCCGGATGGTTGGAGACGATGGCGCGCACGTCGATCGCCAGCTGCCCGGTGCGGTAGCGATAGAGCAGATCGTTGAGGCAGTGATCGGTCTTGGAGACCATGATCACCACCGGCAGACGATAGTCCGGCGGGGTCAGCTCGAAGTGCATGTCGAAGGCCGACGCCCGCGCCGTGAACTGCTCGCGGAAGCCGTCGCCATTGAAATCCGCCTGCTCCGGCAGAAAGGCCGCGCGGATGAAGAACTGCCCGCCGCGGTAGTCGTCGAAGGAGTGCAGTTCGGTGATGTAGCAGCCCTGCTCCTTGAGGAAGCGGGTCACCACGTCCACCGTGCCCAGACGGCTGGGGCACTGGGCGGACAGAATCCAGCTGTTGTTTTCAGAGTGCATGGTGGCTCCAGCCAGGCCCGGCCCCTGCCATGGCAGGGGCCTTCGATCATCAGGGCGACGCGGATTCCACGCGCAGCCCATACTCGCGCCCGGCGTCCCGCAGCCAGCGCACGCAGTAGTCGGCGAAGCTGCGCCGTACCACCAGCTCGAAACGCGCCTCGGTCGGACGCCGCAGCACCACGCTGGTCTTGGCGAAGACGGTACCCACCGCCTTGCCCACCGGCAGCCCGTGCTCGTGCACATCGTAGACCACCGACTTCATCAGCAGCTCACGCGCCTTCTCACCGGAGAGCTCCAGTAGGGTCTGGCCGCCGCCGACATTGACGATGGCGAAGTGGGCATCCCCCAGCCGCGCGCGCAGCCGGTTCTCCAGCTCGAACTCCTCGCCGGCGGGCACGATCACCAGCCACTCGTCCGGCGACACCCACTGCACCGAACGGCTGCCCTCGGCGTCGAGCACCAGCCCCAGCGGCTTGCCCGGCAGGCTCACCCCGAGCTCGGCGCGTACCGCCTCGTCGAGGGTGATGGCTCCACCGCGCAGCACCAGGTGGCCAAGGAACGGGCGCTCGACCACCCTGATCTGCTCGGCGGCACCACCCTCCTCGGTGACCCGCCCCTGCACCCGGCTCCACTGCAGCGGCGACTCGGGCGTGACACCGGCGCCGGCGCCCGGATGCGTATCGAAAGTGGCGACGTTGCCGGCACTGGCTTCGGAATGGGCTTCAGACATTCTGGCGCTCTCCCTTGGGATCGATGAAGACGGTACTCACGACTTCGGCCTGGTGGACACTGCCATCGGACATCGGCAGATAGACGGTCTCGCCCATCCGATTGCGGCCGCCCTTGAGCACCGCCAGCGCGAAGCCGCTCTCCAGTACCGGGCTGTAGTAGCTCGAAGTGACGTGGCCCATCATGGTCATGGGGATCTTCTGCTCGGGGTCGAGCACGATCTGCGCCCCCTCCTCGAGGACCACCTTGGGGTCCTTGGGCTTGAGCCCCACCAGCTGCTTGCGATCCTCGCGGGCAGTGTCCGGGCGCGTCAACGCGCGCTGGCCGATCCACGAGAACGGTTTGTCGTAACCCACCGCCCAGTGCATGCCGAGATCTTCCGGGGTCACCGAACCGTCGGTGTCCTGACCGGCGATGATCAGCCCCTTCTCGGCACGCAGCACGTGCATGGTCTCGGTACCGTAGGGCGTGAGGTCGTACTTCTCGCCGTGGGCGAAGAGCGCCTTCCACACGTGCATCGCGTAGTTGGCCTGAACGTTGATCTCGAACGCCAGCTCACCGGTGAAGGAGATACGGAACACCCGCGCCGGGACGCCGGCGACCTTGCCCTCTTTCCAGTCCATGAACTTGAACTGCTCGCGGTCGAGGTCGATGTCTGTCACTTCCGACATCAGCTTGCGCGCGTCCGGACCGGTCACGGTCATGGTCGCCCAGTGGTCGGTGACCGAGCTGAAGTAGACCTGCAGCTCCGGCCACTCGGTCTGGTGCCACAGCTCCAGCCACTCCAGCACGCCGGCGGCGCCGCCGGTGGTGGTGGTCATCAGGAAGTGGTTTTCGCCCAGGCAGCTGGTGGTACCGTCGTCCATCAGCATGCCGTCGTCTTTGCACATCAGCCCGTAACGCACCCGCCCCGGCGCCAGCTTGGCCCACTTGTTGGTGTAGACCCGGCCCAGGAACTCGCGCGCATCCGGCCCCTGGATATCGATCTTGCCCAGGGTCGAGGCATCGAGGATGCCCACGCCGCGGCGCACCGCGAGGCACTCGCGCGCCACCGCTTCATGCATCGTCTCCCGCTTGCCGTTGACCCGGCGCGGGAAATACCAGGGGCGCTTCCACTGGCCGACATCCTCGAACTCGGCGCCGTTCTCCACGTGCCACTGGTGCAGCGCGGTATAGCGCTCGGGATCGAACAGATCGCGGCAGTGGCGGCCGACGATGGCGCCGAAGCTGACCGGGGTGTAGTTGGGACGGAAGACCGTGGTGCCCACGTCGGGAATCGAACGATTGAGACAGCGCGCCGCGATCGCCATGCCGTTGATGTTGCCGAGCTTGCCCTGGTCGGTACCGAAACCCAGCGCGGTGTAGCGCTTGACGTGTTCGATCGACTCGAAGCCCTCGCGGGTCGCCAGCTCCACTGCTGCCGCGGTGACATCGTTCTGCAGATCGACGAACTGCTTGGGCGCGCGCAGCGGTGGCTTCTCGTGGGGCACCTGATAGAGCGCGCTGGTCGGCGACTCGTGGCGCACCTCGACGTCGGGGACGGCGATCGCCGCCGCCTCTTCGAAGCCCGCCGCGCGGGCCGCCTCGGCACCGACACCGGCACCGTCGGCCAGGGCCTCGCCGAGGGCGTAGACGCCGTGGGCACCGCCGGCGACATGCATCCCCTTGACCTCACCGGGCACGAAACCGAGCAGGTCGTCACGCCATTGCGGGCGCTTGCCGGTGTGCGACGCCAGGTGCACCACCGGGCTGTAACCGCCGGAGCTGGCGATGGTATCGCACTCCAGCGTCTCGACCTTGCCGGTCACCACGAAGCGTTCGGTGTCGATCGCCACCACCTTGGCACCACTGACGCGCTGGTTGCCGGTGGCTTCCATCACGGCGCTGCCGGTGATGACACGGATACCGGCGTCGCGGGCCTGCTTGGCCAGATCGCCGTCCGGCTTGGCCCGCGAGTCGACCACCGCGACGACCTCGCGGCCGGCCTCCTGCCAGTCCAGCGCCGCACGATAGGCGTGGTCGTTGTTGGTGGAGAGCACCAGCCGCTGCCCCGGCACCACCCCATAGCGGCGGATATAGACGGAGACGGCACCGGCCACCAGATTGCCGGGTACGTCGTTGTTGGCATAGACCAGCGGGCGTTCGTGGCTGCCGCTGGCCAGCACCACGCGGCCGGCACGCACCCGGTGCAGACGCGCACGCACTTCGCCCTCGCGCCCGGCAGCCGCGGCGGTATCGGCGAGGTGCTCGGTACGCCGCTCGTGCAGGGTGACGAAGTTGTGGTCGTGATAGCCGTTGGCGGTGGTCCGCGGCAGCAGCGTGACGTTATCCAGGCCGGCGAGTTCGGCCACGGCCTGTTCGGCCCAGGCGCTGGCCGGGGCGCCGTCGATGGATTCGCGGCTATCGAGCAGCGAGCCACCCATCTCTTCCTGCTCGTCGCACAGGATCACCCGCGCACCGGCACGGGCGGCGGAGAGCGCGGCGGTCAGCCCCGCCGGGCCGGAACCGATCACCAGCACGTCGCAGTGCTGATTGAAGTGGTCGTAGATGTCCGGATCGGCTTCGCTGGGCGAGCGGCCGAGACCGGCCCCCTTGCGGATGAACTTCTCGTAGGTCATCCACATCGAGGCCGGGGCCATGAACGTCTTGTAGTAGAAGCCTGGCGGCATGAAACCACCGCCCAGCTTGCCGACCCAGCTCATCACGTCGCGCTGCACGCTGGGCCAGCCGTTGGTACCCCGCGCCACCAGGCCGTCATACAGGGCCTGCTGGGTGGCACGCACGTTGGGCACCTGGGCGGCTTCGGTGGCGCCGAGCTGAACGATGGCGTTGGGCTCTTCCGGCCCGGCGGCGGTGATCCCGCGCGGCCGCGAATACTTGAAGCTGCGGTTGACGACATCCACCCCGTTGGCCAGCAGCGCGGAGGCCAGAGTATCCCCGGCGAAGCCCATGTATTGCTGGCCGTTGAAGGTGAACGACAGCCGCCGCGAGCGGTCGATGCGCCCGCCCTGATTGAGACGATTGGACTGGGTCATGACGGCGTCTCCTCGTTGAGCCGGCTGTTCTCGGGCTGCGCGCCCACGGTCTGCCAGCCGCCGTCGGCGGTCTGCACGCCCTGTTCACGGCGCACCTCGGCGTTGGCGGCGGTGATGCTCGGCTGCTCGCCCATGCGATAGGTCTCGAGAATCTCGTAGGTCGTGGTGTCGCGGGTGATGTTGAAGAACTTGCGACAACCCAGCCGGTGCACCCACATCTCGTGGTGGATACCGCGCGGGTTGTCACGGAAGAACAGGTAGTCCCCCCACTCGTCGTCGCTCACGCTGGCGGGGTCGGCCGGACGAACGAGGTGTGCCTGACCGCTGGGATGGAACTCCTCTTCCTCGCGGTACTCCTGGCAGTAGGGACAGAAGATATGAAACATGGTGTGCTCTCCTCAGTGCGCCACGCCAGCGGCGCCGTGTTCATCGATCAAGGCGCCGGTATTGAACCGGTCGATGGAGAACGGCGCCGCGATGGGGTGCATTTCCCCTTTTGCCAAACTGGCTGCGAAAACGTGTCCGGAGCCGGGGGTGGCCTTGAAGCCGCCGGTGCCCCAGCCGCAGTTGAAATAGAGTCCCTTGACCTGGGTCTTGGACAGGATCGGGCAGGCGTCGGGGCAGGTATCGACGATGCCGCCCCACTGCCGGTTCATGCGTACCCGCGAGAACATCGGGAACATCTCAACGATCGCCTGCAGGGTGTGCTCGATGGTGGGGAAACTGCCGCGCTGCCCGTAACCGAGATAGCCGTCGATCCCCGCGCCGATCACCAGATCGCCCTTGTCGGACTGGCTGACATAGCCGTGCACGTGGTTGGACATGGTGACGGTGTTGAGAATCGGCTTGAGCGGCTCGGAGACCAGCGCCTGCAGCGGATGCGACTCCAGCGGCAGCTTGATCCCGGCCATCTTGGCCAGCACGCCGGAGTTGCCCGCGGCCACACAGCCCACGGTATGCGCTTCGATATCACCACGGTTGGTATGCACGCCGTAGATCTGGCCATCGCGGATCTTGAAGCCGGTCACCTCGGTGTTCTGCAGCAGATCGACACCCAGGGCGTCGGCGCCGCGGGCGAAGCCCCAGGCCACCGCGTCGTGACGCGCGACCCCGGCACTCTTCTGCCACGACGCGCCCAT
This sequence comes from Salinicola sp. RZ23, assembly GCF_003206675.1. Classification (NCBI taxonomy): domain Bacteria; kingdom Pseudomonadati; phylum Pseudomonadota; class Gammaproteobacteria; order Oceanospirillales; family Halomonadaceae; genus Salinicola; species Salinicola sp. RZ23. The sequence continues at coordinate 78,796 of NZ_PZJK01000009.1, read as the reverse complement.
GATCGGATAACGCGCGTTCTTGGAGGTGTCCAGCGCCGGCTCGATCTCCTTGATCTGCTCGGGGGTCACCACTTCGCTGTCGATGCCGTTGAGGCGGTTGGCGTTGACCCGACGCTGCACGTCACGCATGTCCTGCAGGGTGTGCGCCAGGTTGAGCACACCGCGCTGAGAGAACATCACGTTGTAGTTGAGATCCTGCGACAGCCCCTTCCACAGATCGAGGGAGTGGTTATAGAGCTGCGCCGCTTCGTCCCACAGATAGTTGGAGCGCACGATGGTGGTATTGCGCGCGGTATTGCCGCCGCCCAGCCAGCCCTTCTCGATCACCGCCACATTGGTGACGCCGAACTCCTTGGCGAGGTAGTAGGCCGTCGCCAGACCGTGGCCGCCACCGCCGACGATGATCACGTCGTAGCGCTTCTTGGGGGTGGGGTTACGCCAGTGGCGCTCCCAGTTCTCGTGATGACTGAGCGCGTGCTTGACCAGGCTGAAACCGGAATAACGTTGCATGGGGACCCTCTCTACGTCGCTCGTCGCCTTGGCGACACGCGGTCGGCGTGCGGTGATTTTCCGCGATGGTATCGCCCGCCCGGGGGGGCATGATGCTCTGCCACGTCACGCTAGAGTGCGTTTGCGACATGGCCTGGTGATTTGCGACAGCGGGGGGTCGAGAAGCGTGCGTGGGGATGGATGACGGCGAGGCTGAAAGCAGCAGAAACGCCGCCTTGAAGGGCGGCGTGTCGGTGATATCACGTCAAAAAGCGATCTACGCAGTGGTTCAGCCCATTGCGGCCACCGGCTTGCGGCGATGGCAATCCTCGGCATGGTCGTTGACCATACCCACGGCCTGCATCCAGGCGTAGACGATCACCGGCCCGACGAACTTGAAGCCGCGTTTTTTGAGCGCCTTGGAGATATCGACAGAGAGCGGCGTCTGGGTGGGCACCGAACCGTCGCTGCCGATAGAGTCCTGGATCGGACGGCCACCGACCATACCCCACAGGAAATCGGCGAAATCCTCGCCGTTGTCACGCATGGCGAGATACGCCCGCGCGTTGCCGATGGTCGCCTCGATCTTGGATCGCGAGCGGACGATGCCGGCATTGCCCATCAGGCGTTCGATATCGGCCTCGTCGTAGCGGGCGATGCGCTCGGGGTCGAACCCCTCGAACGCCTCGCGGAAGGCGTCACGCTTCTTGAGGATGGTGAGCCAGGAGAGACCGGCCTGAAAGCCATCGAGGATCAGCTTCTCCCAGAGGGCGCGGCTATCGTACTCGGGGACGCCCCACTCGGCATCGTGGTAGGCGGCATTGAGCGGGTGGGTCTGCGCCCAGGCACAGCGCGGCAGGTCGGGGTCGGGTACGGTCATGCTCGGTTCTCTTCAGCGGACGGCGGTCGTCCCCGATTCTGCCGCCCCGGGTGGCCAAAACCAAACGCAAAACGGCCGGAAGCGCCCGCAGGCGCTTCCGGCACGTCACACAAACACCCGGGTATCGGGCGGGGTCGGGATCAGCCGAGGGTCCCGTGGGGGTCGATCACGAACTTCTTGGCCGCCCCGCCATCGAAGGCCGCATAGCCCTTGGGCGCATCGTCCAGGGAGATGGTCTGGACGTTGACCGCCTTGCCGATATGGACCCGCTCATGCAGGATCGCCTGCATCAGTTGACGCTGATAGCGCATCGCCGGGGTCTGCCCGGTGTGGAACGACATCGCCTTGGCCCAGCCCAGCCCGAACTTCATCGAGATGTTGCCGTGCTTGGCATCTTCGCTCTCGGCGCCGGGGTCCTCGGTCACGTAGAGACCCGGGATACCCACGGCACCGCCGGCCTGGGTGATCTCCATGGTCGCGTTGAGCACCGTCGCCGGCTGCTCATGGGCGTGGTTGTGGCCATGGCAGTTGGCTTCGAAGCCGACCGCGTCGACCGCGCAATCCACCTCCGGCACACCGAGCACCGACTCGATCAGATCGGACATGCTGGCGTCCTGCTTGAGATCGAGGCCCTCACAGCCGAAGCTGCGCGCCTGTTCGAGGCGCTGATCGTTCATGTCGCCGACGATCACGCAGGCCGCGCCCAACAGCTGTGCCGAGACCGCCGCCGCCAGGCCCACCGGACCCGCGCCGGCGATATAGACGGTCGAGCCCGGCTTGACGCCGGCAGTGACGCAGCCGTGGAAGCCGGTGGGGAAGATGTCGGAGAGCATGGTCAGATCGAGGATCTTCTCCAGCGCCTGCTCCTTGTCCGGGAACACCAGCAGCTGGAAGTCCGCGTAGGGCACCATCACGTACTCGGCCTGCCCGCCGACCCAGCCGCCCATGTCGACATAGCCGTAGGCGCCGCCGGCACGATCGCCGTTGACGTTGAGACAGATATGGGTGTCGCCACGCTTGCAGTTGCGGCAGCGCCCGCAGGCGACGTTGAAGGGTACCGAGACGACATCGCCGACCTTGATGAACTCGACGTCACGCCCGCACTCGACCACCTCGCCGGTGATCTCGTGACCCAGCACCAACCCTTCCGGCGCAGTGGTACGGCCGCGAACCATGTGCTGGTCGCTGCCGCAGATATTGGTGGTCAGAACCTTGAGGATGACACCGTGCTGGCACTGACGGCTGCCCAGTGCGAGTTCCGGGAACGCGATGTTCTCGACGGCGACTTTACCGGGGCCGCGATAGACGACGCCGCGATTGGCGGGTGAAGACATGACGTGAACTCCTGTGGCTGGTCTCTGGCTGCCCTCGCGTCCACCCGTCTGGCGGGGCGGATCCGGAACGACAGACCAGAGTCAGCGTAAGAGCCCCTGCCCCGGGGGAGATGTCTCGTTGCGCCACCGGGTGACGCAACGACGACAGGGAGGCATGTCCAAAGGTCTTAGGCATTGCACGAAAACGGCCTTCGCCCGCCGGCTTTTCGGACACAGCCCAGGCATGACATGAGACGCCGCCCGGGAGGGCCGGCGTCCGGAACCGGCCGCGCAGCCATGGCGAGGCCGGTGCCCGGTTCTCGCGAGCAGAACTCGCGCCTGCAGGCGACCTGACCCGGCCGCGTGGCCGGGGCAGGAGCGGCACTCAGTAGTCGATCACCACCTTGCCCTTGGGCTTGGAGCAGCAGGAGAGAATGTAACCTTCGGCTTCGTCCTCCTCGGTGATCCCGCCGTTGTGCTCCATCTCCACCTCGCCTTCGAGCTTCATCACCCGGCAGGTGCCGCAGATGCCCATACCGCACGCCTTGGGAATGTGCAGCCCCAGCTTGGCAGCGGCGGCGTGGATGGTCTCGTTGTCGCTGATGCGAATGCTCTTGCCGCTGCTGGCGAACTCCACCGGGGTCAGATCGGCGACATCGACCTCTTCCGCCGCCGCCTCGGCCTGCTCGGCCAGCTCGATGACATCCTCCTGGACACCCAGCGGCGTGGCGCCGAAGGACTCCTGGTGGTAGTGGGCCATGTCGAAGCCATCTTCCAGCAGCACCTGACGCACCGCCTGCATGAACGGCGCCGGGCCGCAGCAGAAGATTTCGCGTTCGAGATAGTCCGGCGCCATCAGGCTCAGCATCTGGCGCGACAGATAGCCACGGAAACCGGCCCAGGCCTGGCTCAGCTCGTCGCTGCGCTCGCACACGATGTGCAGGCGGAACTCCGGCAGCCGCGAGAACATGTGCACCAGCTCACGGTGGTAGATGATGTCGTTGGGCGCCTGCGAGCAGTGCACGAACTCCAGATCCACCGCGGCATTGGTGTCGAAGAACCAGCGCGTCATCGACATCAGCGGGGTGATGCCGACCCCGCCGGAGAGCAGCAGCACCTTCTCCGCCGGGTGATCGATGACGTTGAAGTCGCCCACCGGACCGTGCACGACCATCTCGTCGCCGGCGCTGAGGTTGTCGTGCAGCCAGTTGGAGACCTGCCCGCCCGGCAAGCGCTTGACCGTGATCGAGAAGCTGTAGGGGATCGAGGGCGAACTTGAGATGGTGTAGGAACGCATCACCGGCTTGCCCGCGATTTCCAGCTCCAGGGTGACGAACTGCCCCGGCTTGAAGAAGAACATTACCGGCTGATCGGCCATGAAACAGAAAGTCTTGACGTTCCAAGTCTCTTGGATGACTTTGACGCAGCGCACCTGGTGGCGGCCGTTGGTCCAGGTCTGAGTTGTGACCGGATTGAAAAATTGCATCGTCATGGCACTCGATCAGGGGAAGCGGCCACAGCGCCCACTTCCGGTGGGTTACCTCATGGCCGGATTCTGAGCACGCCGGCCAGGTACGACTTTCCCGTCAACGACATGGGCATGCCAGCCACCCCCACCCTGAGCACTCTTTCGTCGATTTGGCCGCTCCGCCGAGCCCGAGTGAAAACGCCGGCGGTCGCCCTGGTATCGACGAATGTCGCGGCTGGACAACTTCCAAGCTATCGCCTGAGCGACACTCCGCCGAACGGATCGAATCGCTACTGCCTAGCCGCGCGCCGCCACACCCAGGTCGATCCCGCCGATGGGCTCGGGAAAGACCCACAATATATTGTTTGATGAGGATGCGACCATGTCACCACTTCCACGCGACAGCCTGGATGACGCTCTCAGCGCGACCCGCAAGGCCGTGGCGGATATGCTGGAACAGCGTAACCCGACCTATTCACTGCCCCAACCCTTCTACAACGACCCGCGGCTGTTCCAGGTCGATATGGAAGAGATCTTCGAGAAGCAGTGGCTGTTCGCCGGCATGAGCTGCGAGATTCCCGCCAAGGGCAACTACTTCAAGCTCGAAGTGGGCAGCAACTCGATCATCGTGCTGCGCGGTGCCGAGAACAAGATTCACGCCTTCCACAACGTCTGTCGCCACCGCGGCTCGCGCCTGTGTCTCAAGGACAAGGGCAAGGTGGCCAAGCTGGTCTGCCCCTACCACCAGTGGACCTACGAACTCGACGGCCGCCTGCTGTTCGCCGGCAGCGACATGGGCGACGACTTCGACATGAGCGCCTTCGGCCTCAAGCCGGTGGCGGTGAAGAGCGCCGGCGGATTCGTGTTCATCAACCTGAGCGAGAACCCCGAGCCGATCGACGACTTCCTGGTCTCGCTCGAGCACTACCTCTCGCCCTACGAGATGGACAACGTCAAGGTCGCGGTGGAGTCCAACATCGTCGAGCGCTGCAACTGGAAGCTGGTGATCGAGAACAATCGCGAGTGCTACCACTGCAGCGGTGCGCACCCGGAGCTGCTCAACTCGCTGATCGAGTTCGATGACACCGACGACCCGCGCTCCACCGGCGAGTACCGCGATCTGGTCGCGCGCAAGCAGGCCGACTGGACCGCCTGCGAGGTGCCCTGGCAGCTGGCGCGCTTCGGCAAGCGCAACCGCCTGACGCGCACGCCGCTGCTCGACGGTATCGTCTCGATGACCATGGATGGCAAGCCCGGCTGCAACAAGCTGATGGGGAACATCCCCAACCCCGACATGGGCTCGCTGCGCATCCTGCACCTGCCCAACTCGTGGAACCACTTCATGGGCGACCACGCGGTGGTCTTCCGTGTCCTGCCGCTGGGCCCGCAGGAGACCCTGGTCACCACCAAGTGGCTGGTGCACAAGGACGCCGTGGAAGGCGTCGACTACGACCCGGCGCGCCTGCGCCAGGTGTGGGATGCCACCAACGATCAGGATCGCCGCCTGGCGGAAGAGAACCAGCTCGGCATCAACTCGCTGGCCTATCAGCCCGGCCCCTACTCGCAGACCTACGAGTTCGGCGTCATCGACTTCGTCAACTGGTACAGCGAAACCATGCGAGAGAACCTGGGCGTGGAAGCCTCGGCCCCGCTGCAGGTGGCATCTCAGTAACTCCGTGGCGCTCAGTGCGTGACTTACTGACGCCAGACTCATGAAGCCAGACCCATGAAAAAGGCGCCTCCCTCGGGAGGCGCCTTTTTTGCTGATGGTCATGACATCCACGAGCTCGGGTTGGCAAGAACCATCGCCGAGCCTAGGCAGTTTTCGTACAGAGCCTAGAACTCCACCGTTGCCGACAGCTTGAACGTCCGCGGTTCGCCCTGGATCAGGTAACCGGCAAAGGCCGTGGAGGCGCCAGCCCAGTAATCCTCGTCGGTGACGTTGTCGACACCGGCACGCCATACCCAGTTCGCACCACCGATCGGCGTGGTATAGCGCACGCCCAAGTCGAGCCGCGTCCACGGGTCCAGTTCGAGATCGTTCCCGGCATCGGCATACTGCGTCCCGGTATGAATGACACGCCCGGTCGCGGTGAGGCGATCGACATGCGGGATATCCCATTCGCTGCCCAGGACGACACGGTACTCGGGCACGCCGGTCGCATGGTTGCCTTCGGTGCCGTCCTGGGTCTTGGTCAGCTCGGCATCGATCCAGGTCGCGCTGCTGAACAGACGCAGACCCTCCAGGGGTTCACCGTAGAGGCTGAGCTCGACACCGCGGTTGCGCTGCTCGTTATCCAGCCCCCCAACACCATCGACGACGGCTGCCGTCGGTAGCTTGATCTGAAACAGGCTGATACCGCCGCCGATGTTGCCATAATCGAACTTGCTCCCCACTTCATACTGCTTGGCGTGGGCGATGCCCAGGTACTGGCCATAGTTCGAGGCGCTGGTATCGGTGACGGTGCCACCATCCTGCAGCGCTTCGACATAGTTGGCGTAGAGCGACACGTTGGACGTCGCCTTGAAGACGACACCCACCGCGGGCGTCACTCGGCGATCGGCATAGCGATCATTGCCACCCGCGTTGGGGCGCTCGTCGACTTCCAGCTCCTGATAGCGGGCACCCAGGGTCAGCAAGACCCGATCATTCAGGAAGCCCAGCGTATCGCTCAGGGTGACACCTTGAGAGCGGGTGCGCGTCACGCTGCCACCCACAAAAGAAGGGTCGCCTGCTGGCCGTGACAGATCCCGGGGGTCGTAGATATTGGTCGTGCCCGCCGCCAGTGAACTCCAGTCGGTATCGAACTTGCGGTAGGCACTGGAGTAGGCGAGCGTCACGTCGTGGCTCACCGGCCCGGTGACCACATAGCCACGGATCCCCGCCTGACTGGCGAAGTTGTCGATATGATTAGCGGTCTCGAAATCGTTGACGCTGGCGTTGCCGTTGTCATCGGTCAGGCTCGGATTCGCCGAGACGATATGTTCGATCGTGCGGTTGCCGCCGAGCGCCGCAAAAGCGGTCCAGTCGTCGTTCAGATCATACTCACCCCGCACCATGCCGAAATGGGTCTCGAGCGCGGAGCCACCGAAGGCAGGCGTGTAGTTCGAGGAGGCATCCGGGACCGAGGGCACTTTTGTCGCCGCCCCGGTGTAGAGGCTGGACCGGGCTCCCTCCAGCGTCGATTTCTGGTGACCGACATCGAACAGCACGCGTCCACGCTCGCCACGATAGTCGAGGCCGACGACGACCGAGGTATCGCGCTGGCTCTCGTCATCGATGGCGGTATCGCCACGACCTCGGACAGCACTGACCCGCGCGCCCCACTGTTTCTGGTCACCGAAGCGCCGGCTCGCATCGACACCCACCTCTCCATAGCTGTCGGAACGATAGCCGCTGGAGAGCTTGAGCATCGGCTCATTACCGGCGTGCTTGGGTTCGATGTTGACGGTGCCACCGATACCGCCATTGCCACCGATGGGAATACCGGAGGTGAAAGCACTGGCTCCCTTGAACACCTCGATGCGTTCGGCAATATCGCTGTTGATGAGCTGGCGGGGTAGCACGCCGTAGAGGCCACCGTAAGCCACATCGTCGCCGGTCAGGTTGAAGCCGCGAATCTTGAACGCTTCACCGTAGATGCCATAACCCTGCCCCACGCTGACAGAAGCGTCGTTTTGCAGCGTATCGCCCAGGGTCTGAGACTGCTGATTCTCGATCAATTTGCTGGTGTAACTGGTGACGCTGAACGGGATGTCCATGGCATCCTTTTCACCCAGCAGGCCGACACGCCCGCCGGCGGCGATCTGGCCACCGGCAAAAGCCGGCGGCGGCGTGTCGCCATAGGTCGGTACCGTACTGGTGACGGTCACGGTGTCGAGGGACTGGTTTGCACCGGTCGAGCTCTGCGCCCAGGCCGGCGCGGCCAAGGGTGTGCTCCCCATGGCAACGATCGTCAGCACAAGACGAGCCTGAAGCCGGCTCGCCGAAGAAGAGTTCCCTGATGACATGATCTAGACCCATTGTTTTAAGGATGTGGCGCCTGGCACGAGCCGCTCACAGAGCGCCCGAATCGAACGTATGCACCACGTCGGGCCCATTCTAGCCAGCTTTCCCAGGGATGAAAATGCGAATACTTCTTATAAGTACTTACTGACGCTATCAGCAAGGCGATTGATAACGATTGTCATTCGATCTACCATCACTCGCGGTCGCCAGCCCCGGCAGGCGGCCCGTCAACCGCCCATGCCGCCACGCGAGGCCGGGCATCGCACGCTCGACCCCCGCTGTCAGGAACCGTCACGTTGCCGCGAGCTCGCCCTTCACGCCCAGCCGTCGTCACCCGAATCGCGCTGCTGGTGGGCGTGTGGCTGCTGCTGACGGCATCCACCCAGGCCGCCGCCACGCCGCGGATCGCCGCCGCCAACTGGTCCTCCGCCGAGACGCTGATCGCACTCGGCATCGTCCCCTATGCGGTGGCGGACATCGCCAACTATCGCAAGTGGGTCAGAGTTCCGGCGATACCGACAGAGACGATCGACATGGGCCTGCGCAATCAGCCCAATCTCGAACTCCTGGCCCAGCGCCCGCCGGATCTGCTGCTGACCAGTGCCCTGTTCGTGCGCGACAGCGCACGTCTTGCGCGGCTGATGCCGGTGGAGATCGTGGACAACTTCTATACCGGCAAGGATTACTTCGCCGGCACCTGCGCCATGACCCGCCACATCGGCCAGCTGGTGGGCCGGGAGGCGGCGGCCGAGGCGTTGATCACACGCACCGAAGCGCAGCTCGCGGCGGCGGCCAACGCGCTCGCCGATAGCCCCCGGCCGGTCTACGTGGTGCAGTTCAGCGATGCCCAGCACGTGCGCGTCTTCGGCGCCGGCGGCATGGTCGGCACCCTGTTCGAGCGCACCCCGCTCATCAATGCCTGGCAGGGGCCGACCAATGGCTGGGGCTTCGCCAGCGTGCCGATCACCCGCCTGGCCGAGCACCCCGAGGCGCGCATCGTGGTGATCAAGCCCTACCCGCGCAACGTCGCGGCCGAACTCGCCGACAACCGGGTCTGGCAACTGCTGCCCGCGGTGCGTGCTGGCCGCGTCAGCGAGATCGAGCCGGTGTGGACCTTCGGCGGCCTGTCGTCGCTATCGCGCCTGATCCACGAACTGGTGGCGGCACTGCACCCCGCGGCGCCGGAGCAACCATGAGCAAACCCTCCCTTCAGCGCCCGCCCCCGCACCGCGCCCTGCTGCGTCGCTCGCCCCTGGGGCTGGTCGCGGCCATGGCCGCGCTCGCCGCGGTGCTTGGCTATCTCACCCTGGCGTCACAGTTCGGCGATCTCGCCGGCCACTGGTGGCAGGCGGCGGTCGCCCCGGATGATGTAGATATCCGCCAGGTGGTGCTCCACTACACCTTCCTGCCACGCCTGTGCGTGGCGCTGCTGAGCGGTGCCGCACTGGCGCTGGCCGGCTGCCTGATGCAGCAGGTGCTGCGCAACCCGCTCGCCTCGCCGGCCACCCTGGGGGTGACCAGCGGCGCCCAACTGGCGCTGGTGATCGCCACCCTGTGGGGGCCGAGCTGGCTGCTGGCGGGACGCGAGTGGATCGCCCTGGGCGGCGGTCTGCTGGCCACTCTGGTGGTGCTGGCGCTCTCCTGGCGCCGACGGTTGGCACCGATGGTGGTAGTGCTCTCCGGCATGGTGGTGAGCCTCTACATCAGCGCCCTCAACAGCGCGCTGCTGCTGTTCCATCAGGAGAGCCTCGCCGGGCTGTTCATCTGGGGTTCGGGATCGCTGTCCCAGAACAACTGGGAGGACACCCGCTTCCTGCTCGCGCGCCTGCTGATCGCGCTGGGGCTGGCGTTCATCCTGCTGCGTCCGCTGGCGCTGCTCGATCTCGAGGAGGAGGGTGCCAAGAGCCTGGGGATCTCGCTGCGCAACCTGCGCATCGCCGGACTCGGGCTGGGCATCTTCATCACCGCCTGCGTGGTCAGCGCGGTAGGCCTGATCGGCTTCGTCGGGCTCGCCGCGCCGGCCATCGCGCGCCTGGCCGGGGCCCGCACTCTGGGCCAGCGGCTGGGCTGGTCGATGGCGATCGGCGCCCTGCTGCTGCTGCTGACCGATCTGGTGGTGCAGCAGCTCTCGCCGCTGACCGCCTCGCTGCTGCCCACCGGGGCGATGACCGCGGCCTTCGGTGCGCCCCTGCTGCTGTGGCTGCTGCCCCGGCTCAAGCTGGCCGGCACACGCCCCCAGCCGAGCGCCGGGCTGACCCTGCCGCAGCACGCCGACCCGCACCGCAGGCTATGGCTGCTGGGCCTGCTGGCCGTGGTCGCCGTGGTGTTGGCGCTGGGCTTCGGCTTCAGCCTCGATGCCCAGGGCGCCCACCCGGCCTGGATGGGCTGGGACCAGCTCGACCTGGTGATCGACTGGCGCCTGCCACGGGTCGTCACCGCCGCCGCCGCCGGGCTGCTGCTGGCCGCCGCCGGCACCCTGCTGCAGCGCATGACCGGCAACCCCATGGCGAGCCCGGAAGTGCTGGGGATCAGCGCCGGGGTAGCCATCGGTGTCATCGCGCTGATGCTGCTGCCGCTGGGGATCGCGCCGCTGAGCGGTGGGGTCACCGGCTTTGCCGGCGCCGTGGCCGCCCTGCTGCTGCTGGTGGCGTGCAACCGGCGCAGCGGCTTCGTGCCGGAGCGGCTGCTGCTGACCGGGATCGCGATCACCGCTCTGCTCGACGCCCTGCGCGCCATCGTGCTCTCGAGCAACGACCCGCGGGCCCAGGAGCTGCTGGCGTGGCTGGGTGGCTCGACCTACTACGCCAGTCTCACCTCGGCGAGCGTGATCGCCATGGTGGCGCTGACGCTGTTCGCAATCACCCTGCCGCTGAGTCGCTGGCTGACGCTACTGCCACTCGGCGCACCCACGGCCAGGGCGCTGGGGGTGGACGTGGATCGTAGCCGGCTGGTGCTGCTGGCACTGGTGGCGCTGCTCACCGTCGCCGCCACTCTGGTGGTGGGGCCGCTCTCCTTCATCGGCCTGCTGGCACCGCACATGGCACGCCTGATGGGCCTGCATCGGGCCCGCCATCAGCTGCTCGGGGCCGGGCTGCTGGGTATCGTGGTGATGGTGCTGGCCGACTGGCTGGGGCGTAATCTGTTCTTCCCCTACCAGCTGCCGGCGGGGCTGATCGCGGCCCTGATCGGGGGGATGTATTTTATGTGGGGGTTACGCAAGATTTGAGCGGCCGCAGTGCCCGGCACGGGCACTGCGGGGAGGGAAGATCCCGTCTCTTCAGTGCCCGTCGAAGGCGGGCAGCAGGTGCTGATCGATGGCGGCTTTGACCGACGGCAGCAGCATGTCGCTCTGCTCGGTCATCTCGCGGATCGCCGCCGGCAGTTCGGGCACGCGTCCGGCCCGGTAGCAGCCCGCGGCCAGGCGGGCACAGGTCTCCGGACAGGCGGCCTCGGGCACGTGTACGCCCAGCGCGACCAGCCGCTGGCGGAAATCCTCGCCGTCGACGAGATTGACTATCATCATGCAATACCTCCTCGGGTCTGATCGGACTCAGGCCATGCCGACCTCGGACATCCTTCGGCGGCAGGCCAGCGGCTCGCCGCCGCCGCGCTGATCGCTATTTACCGCACTATTGATGGCTTATTGCACTATTTACTGCACTCGACCGCGACGGGTCGATACGCGTATCGTCTGACTGTCGCTCCCGGGACAGTCGACGTCCGCCACGGAAATCTCCGCATGCTCTCATCCGCCGCCAAGGCCCCGCTGCACCGGCGACCAACCGCCCTGCTCCTGCTTCTGCTGGGCAGCGCGATCGCCCCGGCGGCCAGCGCCGGCAGCTTCACCTACTGGGACGACCCCAGCGCCTCGGCGGTGACCCTCACCCGCGCTCAGTTCGTCGCCAAGGCCAAGCGTCTGCAAGGCAGAGAACGGCTGGTCTACGTCAATCGAGTGGTCAACAATGCCGCCCGCCAGCAGGTCGAGAAGGTGGATACCTGGAAGGGCTTCGACCGCCTGGTGAGCGACGGCTACGGCGACTGCGAGGACTTCGCCATCGCCAAGTATCAGATCCTGCTCCAGGCGGGCACGCCGACGTCACGCCTGGATTTCCTCGCCGCCGACGACACCCTCACCCCGACCTATCACGCGGTGCTGCGCTACCGCCAGGACGACGGCAGCCATTTGATCCTCGACAATCTGACGCTGATGATGCTGCCGGAGTCGAAGCGCACCGACCTGAAACCGCTGGTGACCTTCGACCGGACCCACGCCGCCTACTTCCACGACGGCGCCTTCAAGCCGGTGGCGCCGAGCCGCATCGTGCTCGGCGGACAGCCGCTCTCGGAGAGAATGCCGAAGCTGCTCGACTACTGAGGCAGGCGCCGCTGGCGACACCCGCGGCTGGCCGGATTCAGGCGGATGGCTGGCCCTCCTCCCCGGGCTGTACCGCCGGCAGCACCTTTTCGGCGCGCAGATAGTCGATCAGCTTCTGCGCTGCCTCGTCCGACGAGAGATCGGTGAGCACCTGCCCCCCGGAAGCCGCCGACTTGGCCGCCGCCGCCTTGAAGCGGTCGCGGGCGTTGGTGGACTTGACCACCTTGAGGCGCTTGGGCCGCGCCCGCGCCGGCTGCCACTGCCACGCCGCCTGCAGCGTATCGGGCTCGGCCGTGACATTCGTCACCGCCTCTACCCGCCCGCGTCGGGAGGGGCCGAAAGCGCTCTGGCGCGGCATCGGTGCCACACCGTCGACACACAGCAGACACGGCAGGCGCACTTCTAGCCGCCGCCGCTGCCCTTGGGGCAGCGCCTGCAGCACGGTGATGCGATCGCCCTCGCAGTGCTCGATCGCGGCAACCCCGGTGGCCACCGCCCAGCCCAGCCGCTCCGCCAGCAGATAGGGCAGCAGGCCCGAGCCCTCACCGCACTCGGCGCGCTGCCCGGTCAGCACCAAGTTGGCGCCATAGGCCTCGAGCCAGGTCGCCAGCAGCGGCACGGCGTCGTCGCCGGCGGCCATCGGCAGCAGCGAGAGCTCACCGGGCCCACCGGCCCCGTCCAGGCCGTGGAACATGCCCAGATACTCCGGCAGCGCCGCATCCTCGGCATCGCCGGCGTGGGCCAGATGCAGCGAAGCCCCCGCCAGCGCCAGCCCCATCTCCACCGCGCGGGCGTCCTCCCGCGCCCGTCCGGCGCGTCCGGAGACCGGGTGGCGACCGCTGGAGACCAGCGCCACGACCCTGGCCTCGCCGGCAGCGTTTCGACTGCGCTCAGGCTGCGTCATGTCGCACCTCCTCGTGCCGGCTGTCGCCGCTCTCGGGTCGGGGTTGGCCCAGTTGGGCGCAGACCGCCGCCAGCACCGCGTCACCATCGCCGATGATGGCGAAATCGGCGCGCTTGACCATGTCGCAGCTCGGGTCGCTGTTGATCGCGACCACGCGCTGACACTTGGTGATGCCCTGCAGGTGCTGCACCGCGCCGGAGATGCCCACCGCGACATAGCAGCTCGCGCTGACGAAGGTGCCGGTGGCCCCGACCTGGCGCGAGCGCGGCATGTAGCCGTCATCGACGGCCACCCGCGAGGCGCCCTCGCTGGCACCCAGCACCCGGGCGGCGTGGTGGTAGCCATCCCAGTCGCTGACGCCGCGGCCGGCGGAGAGAATGAAGGGCGCCTGGGCCAGCGGAATCTGCTGCGGATCCACCGCGACCCGGCCGAGATCGGCGACACCCGCCGCCCGCTCGTCGCTGGCCGACAGCTCATGATCCAGCGCATCGAGATCCAGCAGCGTCGCCGCGTGAAGGGTCTCGCTGACCGGCTCGGCGCACTCCGGCAGCGCCAGCAGCACACGCGCCACCTCGCGCTGGATGTCCTGACGGTCACCGGCCCGGGAGAGGGTCTGGCCATCGGCGAACTGCCACACCCGGGTCGCCGCCCGCGCCGCGGCATCGCCAGCGAGCGCCAGCCGCGCGGCCAGGCGCCGGCCGAGATCGCCACCGCCGGGGAAGTCGTCGGCAAAGATCCAGTGCGCCGGGGCGAGCGCGGCTTCCATCGCCGCGAGTGCCGCCAGACGCGCCTCAGGCGCATAGCTGTCGGCCTCGACCCGGGAGGAGAGGTCGACCCGGCGGTCGGCGCCGGCCTCCTCGAGTCCGGCGACCTCGGTCTGGAAGGTGATCGCGACGACAGCCACCCCGGCCTCGGCACCGCCGCGGGCTTCGGCCAGCTGGCGCGCCAGCCCGAACAGGTCGCGGTCGTGATCGCTCAGGCGCCCTTCCGGCAGCTCCGGCACCACCGCGACATACGCCTGCGGCGCCTCGAGGCGGACCTGACGCCGGCTCGGCTCGGCGCTGGCCTGGGGGCCAGCCGACGCCGCAGCCTCGACGCTGGCCCCGCTGCGGTCGATGCGCTTGATGCCGTTGGGGCCGATCGCCCCCAGGGCGTGGGGATTGATCCGGGTCACCCCGTCGCCGCTGGTCCAGCGCCACGCCGGACGTACGAACTCATGATGGCGCGGGTGCAGCCGATTGCGCCGGGCGCGTTCGGCGTGCGGGTCGAGTCGTCTGACACTCATGCCGGCACCTCCTCAGGGGCTTCGGTACTGGTACGCGCAATCGGCGCCGCGGACGGCTCCACCAGCGCGGCGGCGACCAGCTCGGCGAGATCCTTGACCTGGGGCCGCGGCTCGACCACGCCCTCGAGCATCGCGGTGCACTGGGGGCAGGCCACGGCGACGGTGGTCGCCCCGGTCTCACGCACATCCTCCATGCGCATGTCGGGAATACGCGCCTTGCCGGGCACGTCGGAGAGCGCGGCACCGCCGCCGCCGCCACAGCAGCGCGAGCGGTAACCGGAGCGCTCCATCTCGGCGACCTCGACGCCGAGCGCGGCGAGCACCTGACGTGGCGCGGCGAACTCCCCGTTGTAGCGGCCCAGATAGCAAGGGTCGTGATAGGTCACCGTCTCGCCGGGCTCGGCGGCCTTGACGCTGAGCCGGCCGGCGTCGAACAGCTCGGCGATGAAGGTCGAGTGGTGCTTGACCACGTAGTCGCCGCCGAAGGCGCCGTACTCGCGCCCCAGCACGTGGAAGCTGTGCGGGTCGGCGGTGACGATGCGCTGGAAGCGATAGCGCGACAGGGTGGCGATATTGCGCTCGGCGAGGCGCTGGAAGGTGGCCTCGTCGCCCAGGCGTCGGGCGACGTCGCCGCTGTCGCGCTCTTCGTCACCCAGCACGGCGAAGTCCACACCACCAGCGCGCAGGATCTTGACCAGGGCGCGCAGGGTGCGCTGGTTGCGCATGTCGAAGGCGCCGTCACCCAACCACAGCAGGACGTCGACCCCTTCCGGACGCTGCTGGATGCGCGGAATATCGAGATCCGCCGCCCAGTCCAGACGCGAGGCGTTGTCGAGCCCGCCAGGGTTGTCGGTGGCGATCAGGTTGTCGATCGCCGCGGCGCCCTTCTCCGGGGTCTCGCCCCGTTCCAGAGTGATGAAGCGGCGCATGTCGACGATGGCATCGACGTGCTCGATCATCATCGGGCACTCCTCGACACAGGCGCGGCAGGTGGTGCACGCCCACAGGGTCTGCGCCTCCACCAGTTGCGGCACGATGGCATCAGAGGGGCCGCCATGGTGCTTGCCGACCTCGATGCCGGGATAGCCGGAACCGGCGTAGCGGGCATCGCTGCCGCCGGCCATGCCCACGACCATGTCCTGGATCAGCTTCTTGGGATTGAGCGGCTGGCCGGCGGCGTAGGCCGGGCAGACGTTCTGGCAGCGTCCGCACTGGACGCAGGCATCGAAGCCCAGCAGCTGCTCCCATTGGAAATCGGCGGGCTTCTCCACGCCGAGCGTCTTCGCCGTGAGATCGAGCGGGAAGAGCGCGGTGGAGCGGCTGCCGCGATGGACATCGTGCGCCACGTCGCGGTGCTGGTCATCGAACCGCTCGGGGCGGCGGTGGAAGGCCAGATGGAAGGAGCCGGCGAAGGCGTGCTTCATCGGTCCGCCCCAGCCCATGCCGATCAGCATCTCGGCCAGCCCCCAGGCCACCAGGGCCAGCAGGATCAGGGCCAGCACGCCGCCACCCAGCAGGGTCGGCGCCACGCCCACCAGCGGCAGGCTGACCAGGAACATGCCCACCGAGTAGGCGAGCAGGCTTTTCGACAGCCGCTGCCAGGGGCCCTTGGAGAGCTTGGCCGGCGGATCGATGCGCCGCCGATTGACCGCCAGGGCGCCGATGAACATGCACAGGCTCGCCGCCAGCAGCAGCCCGCCGAGAATCGGGTTGTGCCAGCCGAAGCCGTGGACCACCAACGCCAGCGCCATGGCGGCGACGAAGCCCCCGGCGGTGGCCACGTGGGTATGCGCGATCGCCTTGTCGCGGGCGACCACATGGTGCAGGTCATTGAGATAGCGCTTGGGCATCAGCACGAGCCGATGCCACCGCATCGGCGTGCGCCGCCCCTGGCGCCACAGCCGGATGCGGCGCACCGCGCCCGCCGCACCCACCGCCAGCGCGGCAAAGATCAGAATGGGGAGTAGCGTCTGCAGCATCGGACTTCTCCGAAAAAGTCACTGACGTCAGCCATATCGACACGCTCTGTCATGAGAGCCCTGGCTCTCGCCGTCGGCTCGCGGAACGATGACGAGCGACGACGAGACCAGGCGAATGCCGAGGAGCCAGCGGAGTGGACGTGTTTGTCCATGAGCATGGCGACGAGGGATTCAACGCCGTCTCGTCGAGCGCAGTCCGTTCCTGCCTCAGAAGTGCATGCACAGCCGCAAGGCGTCGTATATCGCCGCATGCGTATTCCGCTGCGCCACACAGTCACCGATCCGGAACAGCGCGAAGTCACCGCTCTCGGCCAGGGTCGGCTGGGGCGCGATCGCGTAGAGCGCCTCCAGATCCACCTGTCCGTGGTTGCGCGAGCGCGACTTGAGCGCGTAGTAGAGCGACTCGTCCGGGCGCACCCCGTTCTCGATCACCACCTGGTCGACCACCCGCTCCTCGTGCTCGCCGGTGTACTCGTTCTCGAACAGCGCCACCAGCTTGTCACCTTCGCGATAGACCTTGTGCAGCCCCAGGTCGCCGGTCATCACCACCGACTGCTGATAGAGGCTGCGGTAGTAGGTCGGGAAGGTGGTGCCGCCGATCGCCACGCCAGGCTTGGTGTCATCGGTGACGATCTCCACCGTGGCGCCCTTGCTGGCGAGATAGTCGGCGGTGGACATGCCGCTGAACTCGCACATGGTGTCGTAGACCAGCACGTTCTTGCCCGGCTCGACCTTGCCGCCGAGGATGTCCCAGCTGCTGACCACCAGACTCTCGTCAGAATTGTCCGAGTAGCCCCACTCCGGCACCTGTTCGAGGAACGGATGGCCGCCGTTGGCCAGCACCACCAGATCGGGCTGCAGGTCGCGCACCACCGAATCGTCGGCGCGGGTCTCGAGCTGGACATCGACACCGAGGCGGGCCAGTTCCATCTCGTACCAGCGCGTGATGCCGGCGATCTGGTCGCGCTGCGGGGCGCGTGCCGCGAGGGTGATCTGGCCGCCGAGCTGGGGCTCGGCTTCGATCAGGGTCACATCATGGCCGCGCTCGGCGCTGACCCGCGCCGCCTCCATGCCGCCGGGGCCGCCGCCGACCACCACCACGCGGCGCTTGGGTCCGCTGCTCTTCTCGATGATGTGCGGCAGGCCCATGTACTCGCGCGAGGTCGCCGCGTTCTGGATGCAGAGCACGTCGAGCCCCTGGTACTGGCGGTCGATGCAGTAGTTGGCGCCCACACACTGGCGGATCTGGTCGGTCTGGCCATCCTTGATCTTGGCGATGATGTGGGGATCGGCGATATGAGCCCGGGTCATCCCCACCAGATCGACGTAGCCGCCCTCGAGAATGCGCTCGGCCTGGGTCGGGTCCTTGATGTTCTGGGCGTGGATGACCGGTACCGAGACCACCTCCTTGATACCCGCAGCCAGATGCAGAAACGGCTCCGGCGGGTAGGACATGTTGGGGATGACGTTGGCCAGGGTATCGTGGGTATCGCAGCCGGAGCCGATCACGCCGAAGAAGTCGACCATGCCGGTGGCATCGTAGTAGGCGGCGATCTGCTTCATGTCGTCATGCGACAGACCATCGGGATGGAACTCGTCGCCGCAGATACGCATGCCGACGCAGAAGTCGTCGCCGACTTCGGCACGCACCGCCTTGAGCACTTCCATGCCGAAGCGCATGCGGTTCTCGAAGCTGCCGCCCCACTGGTCGGTGCGCTTGTTGACCCGCGGGCTCCAGAACTGATCGATCAAATGCTGGTGCACCGCGGAGAGCTCGCAGCCGTCCAGCCCACCCTCCTTGACCCGCCGCGCGCCCTGGGCGAAGTCACTGATGATGCGCCAGATCTCCTCCTCCTCGATGGTCTTGCAGGTGGCGCGGTGAACCGGCTCACGCAGCCCGGAGGGCGACACCAGGGTCGACCAGTTGTGGCCGTCCCAGCGCGAACGCCGACCCATGTGGGTGATCTGGATCATGATCTTGCCGCCATGCTTGTGCACGGCATCGGCGAGATTCTGGAAATGCGGAATGATGCGGTCGGTGGAGACGTTGACCGAGCTCCACCACTGCTGCGGGCTATCGATGGAGACCGGCGAGGAGCCGCCGCAGATGCAGAGCCCACAGCCACCTTTCGACTTCTCTTCGTAATACTTGACGTAGCGATCGGTGGTCATGCCACCGTCGGTGGCATAGACCTCGGCGTGGGCGGTACTGACCACACGGTTGCGGATCGTCAGCTTGCCGATCTGAATCGGCTTGAATAGCGCTTCATGGGCCATGGCCGGTCATCTCCTCGAACTCGCACTGCCCCTGGGTCAGGTGCGGCCGCCACGAGTTCTTCAGTACACGGAATTGCTTGAATTATTGGTATCTATCGCGAGGCGTATCGGTGCCGCCGTCAGCGCGGCGTGACGTCGAAGTAACCGACCTCGCAGCCCGCCTCGGCACCGCTCTGGGTCTGCTCGGCACGGGTCCGCAGGCTGCTGCCGCGGGCCTCGAGGATCTGGTCCATGGCACCGGCGAACCAGCCGGTGAACATGTACTCTTCCTTCTTCCCGGTCTTGCCCAGCTGATAGACGAAGCAGGAGTGCTCCAGGCGCACCCTGGCCGTGCCGGCGTCGAGATCGATCGCTTCGGTGATGAACAGCCCCCAGCCGCGCTGCGACAGCCGCTTCATGTAGTGCTCGAAGACCGCCACGCCCTCGAGACCGTGCAGCTCGGCTTCCTTCTCGCACCAGTGCCAGGCGGACTTGTAGCCGGCGTCGTAGAGAATCTTGGCGTAGGCCTCGACCCCCAGCGCCTCTTCGATGGCGACATGGTTGTTGATGAAGAAGTGACGCGGCACGTAGAGCATCGGCAGCGCATCGGTGGTCCAGACACCGGTGTCGCTATCGACGTTGATCGGCAGTTCGGGAGCCATCTGGGTCATATCGATTACCTCTGAAGTTGTTCTTGAGCGGCGCTTCCAGCCGCAGGCTAAGCGCAGAATGATGGCTTGGGGCCTCCAGCCGACTCCGCGGGCCTTGCGGAGCCGTCATGAGCGAAGCGGGCGGTAGGCGCGGATTGGGGAGCCAGCGGAGTGAACGTGTTTGTTCATGAGCATGGCGACCCAATTCGCAACAACGCGCCCGCGAGCGTAATAGGCTCGGTGGCTCACTCGCCCCAGACGTCGCGCAACGTCCGCACCCAGTTCTCCCCCATGATCTTGCGCACCACCGGCTCGGACAGGCCGTGGTCCAGCAGCGCCTGGGTCAGGTTGGGGAACTCGCCGATGGTGCGGATGCCCTTGGGATTGATGATCTCGCCGAAGCGGGTCAGACGGCGGGCGTAGCCCTTGTCGTGGGTCAGCCACTCGAAGAAGGCTTCGTCCTGGCCCTGGGTGAAGTCGGTACCGATGCCGATGGCATCCTCGCCGACGATGTTCATGATGTAGACGATCGCTTCGACGTAATCCTCGACGGTGGCGTTGACGCCGGCCTTGAGGAAGGGCGTGAACATGGTCACCCCGACGAAACCGCCGTGGTCGGCGATGAACTTGAGCTCCTCGTCGGACTTGTTGCGCGGGTGCTCCTTGAGACCGCTGGGCAGGCAGTGGGAGTAGCAGACCGGCTTGCTCGACTCGAGGATGATCTCCTCCGAGGTCTTCGAGCCGACGTGGGAGAGATCGCACATCATGCCGACCCGGTTCATCTCCGCGATCACCTCGCGGCCGTAGCCGGAGAGGCCACCGTCGCGCTCGTAGCAGCCGGTACCGACCAGGTTCTGGGTGTTGTAGCAGAGCTGGGTGATGCCCACGCCGAGCTTCTTGAAGATCTCGATGTAGCCCAGCTTGTCTTCGAAGGCGTAAGCGTTCTGGAAACCGAGGATGATGCCGGTCTTGCCCTCTTCCTTGGCCCGGGCGATGTCGCGGGTGGTGTGCACCGGGCGCACCAGCTCGGCGTTGTCGCGCATCAGCTGGTTGACGGCGACGATGTTGTCGACGGTGGACTCGAAATCCTCCCAGACCGACACCGTGCAGTTGGCCGCGGTCAGGCCGCCCTTGCGCATGTCCTCGAACAGGGCGCGGTCCCATTTGGCAATGATCAGGCCGTCGATGATGATGGCATCGTCGTGCACGGATGACGTCGACATGCGGAAATCCTCCTCGGTTGCGCGCTCCCGGTTTGGCATCACGATGATGAAGCGGCGAGAGCGACTGTTCCGCGCAGCATATCCCTGCGCCCTGCCCGCTCGCCGACCGAAAGCGAATCCGAGTGTTCCGATTGCGTCACGCCGAACGTTCTCTCCACGACGCCCCGACGCGCCACCCCACCGCCCCTTCCGCGATCCGCAGAGGATACCCGCCGCTGCCATGCTCGGCCGCGGCGCCGCCAGCCCGCGGCCACAGCGCTATTGACGCCTGAGCGTTCCTTTTGTAGAACGTTCTTTAAATAGAACAACCCTGTGTGACGCCATTCCGATCGCGACACTCGCTGCCGGCACGCCGCCCGCCACATCGCTCGATCCGACGTCCCTCACCACGACACCCTCAGGAGACCGCCGCCATGGACGCCGCCTCGCGCCACATCCTCGGCCAGCATCTGCAGACGCTGCGCCAGTCCCACGGGCTGTCGCTATCGCAGCTGGCGGCCCAGGCCAAGGTCGCCAAATCGAACCTGTCGCGGCTGGAACAGGGCGACGGCAACCCTACCCTCGACACCCTGTGGCGACTGGCGCGCCAGCTCGGCGTGCCCTTCGGCACCCTGGTCGCCCCCCTCGCCGCCGCCGTCGACGATGCCGGCGCCAGCGTGCAGCTGATCATGCAGAGCCGCAGCGGCGTGCCGGTGGATGCCTACCTGATGCGCCTCGCCCCGCGCCACCGGCGCGAAGCCGAGGCACATACCGCCGGCACCCGCGAGACGGTGCAACTGATCGAGGGCAGCCTGACGGTGGGGCCGCCGGAAGAGAGCCGCCAGCTCGACGTCGGCGAGCTCTACACCTTCGACAGCGACCGTCCCCACGCCTATCTCAGCGGCGACAGCGGTGCCGCGCTGCTGGTCACCATCGTCTATCTCCCGGAGCCGGCCGCCCATGTCTGATCACGACCTAGCCCCATCCACCGCCCCTGCCTGGCTGGGGGGCGTGCGCGACTCGCTGCCACTGCTGAGTGGCTATATCCCGGTCGCTGTCTCATTCGGGCTGGTCGCCACCCAGGCCGGCTTCAGCAGCCTGGAGACGCTGGCGATCTCGGGGCTGATCTACGCCGGCGCCTCGCAGTTCGTGTTCGTGGGCATGGTGGCCGGCGGCGCGCCGCTGTGGCTTGCGGTGGCCATGACCCTGCTGATCAACCTGCGCCACGTCGTCTATGCGCCCAACCTCGCCCCCTGGCTACCGCCGAGCCGCTGGTGGCCCTGGCTGATGCATGGCTTGACCGATCAGGTCTTCGCCCTGGCCCACGCCCGCCTGCCTCAGCTCGCCGAGCGCCAGCGGGTCGGCTGGTTCTGCGGCGCGGCGCTGCTCGCCTGGCTGAGCTGGATCGCCGGCTCGCTGCTCGGTGCCATCGCCGGGGAGTGGCTGATGGCGCAGTGGCCGCTGCTCGGCGAGGTGATGCCCTTCGCCCTGCCCGCACTCTTCCTGGTGCTGGTGGTGCCGCGCTTCACCTCACCGCGCTGGGCGCTGGCGCTGTGTGTCTGCATCGCCGCAGCGCTGGCCTTCACCCTGGGCGGTCTGGCCAACGTCGGTATCCCGCTGGCGGCAGCCCTCGGCGGTCTCTGCTTCTTCACACTGCGGGCCCCGCGCCTGCCGGGAGCTCATCGATGAGTGTCGAACTCTGGATCGCCCTGCTCGCCGGCGCCCTCGGCACCTACCTCATCCGGCTGCTGCCGCTGCTCTGGATGCAGCGCCGACTGCGCCACTCCCGCGAGCGTGCGGGCACGGAGTCGATGCCGGCATGGCTCGGCGTGCTCGGGCCGATGATGATTGCCGCCGTGCTGGGGGTGTCGCTGGTGCCGAGGGTGCCTGACGCCACGGGCTGGATCGCCACGCTCGTCGGGCTCGCCGCCACACTGCTGACCTGGCGGCGAACCCGATCACTGGGCCTGCCGGTGATCGTCGGTGTCGCCACCTTCGGCGTGATGACCCTGGTCAGACCGATGCTCGGTTGAACGTCGACTGGCCAGCGGCAGACGCTGAACGGCTGCCCCAACGAAGGCGTCACTGCCCTACCGTGCTCAGTCACCGGGGCGCGCCAGCTCGCCCAGTTCGAGAGCGAACTCGCCCAGCCGCTGGTGCTGCGTAACACACGTCACCTGCGCCTGACGCCGGATGGCCGCCGCCTGCACGAGCGCGCGCATCATCTGATCGCCGCCCTGGAGGAGCTTTCGCATGAGCTGGACGGCCGCGACGACACCTTGAGCGGCAAGGTGACCGTGGCGATCCCCTCCGAGTTCGCGGTGCGCTGGCTCAGCGACTGCGTGGCGGAATTCGTGGCAGCGCATCCCGGCATCCATCTCGACTGCATCACCAGCATGGCACCGCTGGATCCGGTCAAACGCGAGGTCGATGTCTCGATCAGCTACCACCGGGGCAGGCTCGCCGACAGCGCCATGGTGGTGCGCTCGCTGGTGACGATGGAGAGCGTCGTGGTCGCCGCACCGCGCGTGATCGCCGAGCATGGACGTCCCAGCTCGGTGCGGGAGCTCTCCGCACTACCCTGTCTGTCGACGCTGACCGCCCTGGAAGCGAACCCATGGCACTTCATCGACGACTCGGGCCGTCCGATCTCGCTCAAGGTCCCTGCCCGCTATCGCGTCGACAGCAGCACCCTGCTGATCGCGGGGGCCAGGGCGGGCATCGGTTTTGCGATCATCCCGCGCCATTTCTGCCAGGCCTGGATCGATGCCGGCGAGCTGGTGCCGCTCGACCTCGATCTCGCCCCGGCGCCGCTGGAGGTGATCGCCATTCACCCTGACCGCCACGGCATCACCGCCCGCGCCCGCGCCTTCGTCGACCTGATTCAGTCGCGCCTGCGCCACGAAACGGGGCTCATCTAGCCGCAGCCGAGCCGGCGACCGGCCGGTGCAACAGGATATCGACGCGGCGGTTGGCGGCGCGGCCCGCCGCCGTGGCATTGTCAGCGGTCGGACGGGTAGCACCGTAGCCGATCGCCCGCAGGCGGGTATCCGCGATCCCCCTCGCGGCCAGATAGCGCACCACGGCGATCGCCCGCGCAGCGGAGAGATCCCAGTTGGAGGGGAAGCGCGGCGTCGAGATCGGCACGTCGTCGGTATGTCCTTCCACCGATATCTCGCCCTCGAAAGCCTCGAGATCAGCGACCAGGCTGGCGAGCACCTCACGTCCTCCCGCGGTCAGCGTCGCCCTGCCGCTGGGGAACAGCAGGTCGTCGTCGATCCGCAGCGTGATCCCCTGCTGCCCCTTCATCACGTGTACACCCGGTATCTTGATCCCCGCCAGCCGAGGGTCGAGACCGTCGTTGAGCGGCTTCAGGCCCGACGGGGACGAGACACTGGCCGTGGTGTTCGTGCCCCCGGCCTGGGTGGCCTGCGACTCCCCCCGGGGGATGAGCGACAGCAGCAGCACGAACAGCGTCAGCAGCAGCGTGAGCACATCCAGGTAACTCGTCAGCCAGCCCTCGTCCTCCGCGCCTGCCGCGACCGGCGGCGTCAGCAGGTTCTGCATCTCTCGCTGGTGCATGGGGCTACTCCTCCGAGGTGGCGGATGGCGTCGCCGCAGCGTGACGTGGCTTGACGTTGGGGTCGCGGATCTCATCGCGGTAGTTGACGACGAAGGAGTTCAGCGTCTCTTCGATGAACGACGGCAGCCGTCGCTTGCTCATCAGCGAGATCCCCTCCATCACCATGTGCATGGTGATCAAGCGCTCTTCAGTGCGCCGTTCGAGCTTGACGGCGATCGGCTTGAACACCAGGTTGGCGAGCAGAATGCCGTAGAAGGTGGTCAGCAGCGCCACCGCCATGCGCGGCCCGATGATATCCAGACTCCCCGCATCGACCACCCCCAGCATATTCACCAGCCCCACCAGCGTACCGATCATGCCGAAGGCCGGCGCGTAGGTCGCCATGGTACGAAAGATCTGCGCATCGGCCTGCTCCCGGGCCTTGAGCCGCGTGATGCGCCACTGCAACACGTCGAAGATCTCCTCCTCCTTGGTATTGGCGATGAGCAGCTGCACCCCGGAACGCAGGAATGGATTGCGCACGTATTCGAGCTCGCCCTCCACCGCTCTGACGTCGCCTTTGGTCCAGAGCCGCGACAGCGCCACCAGCTCGTCGATATCGTCGCGGACGAAACTGTCCTCGCGCTTGAACACCACGCCGACCAGACGCACGACGCGAACGACCTCCTTGAGCGGGTAACTGATGAAGGTCGCCGCCAGGGTCCCGGTGACGACCAGCGCCAACCCCGGCAGATTGATGAAACTGTCCGGGGATTCGGCCGTGAAGAACAGCACGCAGACCAGAAGCAGTACGCTGGCGAAGATGCCTATCAGCGTCGAGGGATTCATCGGGGACTCCTTTGCGGGAAACGGCTTGCCAACAACAACGGCCGATTCGCGACAAATTTGAGCACCCTAAATATTCTTAGGCTAACAAATACGCCACAGGCCCCGGCTGGCGTGAGATGACGCCAGCCGCGACGGGTTGTCGCAGCCTATGAAAACGTACGGGGAAGGTGGGGAAAGCGCAGAAGCGAAGGGCCGGTGCCGGCGCGCCATGCAGGCGTACCGACCCGGCCCTCCACGCCCGGCCGCCAGCGCTGTCGCAGCGGCCGGGAGCGGGCCGCGCTATCTCAGCGCGATGCTGGCGTAGGTGGGCTCGCCGCGAGCGTGATTGAGGGCGACGCTGGCGCTGCTGAACTGCATCAGTGCGTCTTCCGCAGTCGGCTGGCGCAGGATCGGCTCCAGACGCCGGATCTTGACCGACTCGCCACGATCCTCCCGCGGCGGCGTACCAAAGTACTCGCGGTAGCACTTGGAGAAGTGCGGCGTGGAGACGAAGCCACAGGCCGAGGCGATCTCGATGATCGGCAGCGGGGTCTGCTTGAGCAGCTGGCGTGCCCGCGTCAGGCGCAGCTTGAGATAGTAGCGCGACGGCGAACAGTGCAGATGGCGCTGGAACAGGCGCTCGAGCTGGCGCCGCGAGACATCGACATAGCTGGCCAGCTCGTCGAGCTCGATCGGCTCCTCGATATTGGCCTCCATCAGCGCCACGATCTCCAGCAGCTTGGGCTGGGTGGTCCCGAGGACATGCTTGAGCGGCACCCGCTGCTGGTCCTCTTCGCCGCGCACGCGCTCGCAGATGAACATCTCCGAGATCGCCGCCGACAGCTCGCGGCCGTGATCGCGGCCGATCAGGTTGAGCATCATGTCCAGCGGCGCGGTGCCGCCGGAAGCGGTGAAGCGGTCGCGGTCGATCGAGAACAGACGCGTGCTCCAGGCGGTGCGCGGATAGGCCTCCTGCATCGCCGCCAGACACTCCCAGTGGATGCTCGACTCGTAGCCATCCAGCAGACCGGCCTGGGCCAGCGCCCAGCTGCCGGTGCACACCGAGCCGACACGCCGCAGCGTGCGCCCGCGGCTCTGCAGCCAGTTCAGCAGCGCCGGCGACACCGCGCGCTGCGGCGCCACACCGCCGCACACCACCAGCCAGTCGAGGTTCAAGGGCGCCTGGGTGCTGGCATCGGGGGTTACCTGCATGCCATCACTGGCACGCACCGGCGCGCCGTCCAGGGTGATGATGTACCACCGGTAGAGCTCGCGACCGGCCAGCTGGTTGGCCATGCGCAGGGGTTCGATCGCCGACGCCAGGGAGATCAGGGTGAAGTTGTCCAGCAACAGGAAGCCGAGGGTCTGGGGCTCGGATACGCCGAGGTCCCGCTCACGAGAAACGGAAGAAATCGCCATGTCAGGTTACTCCATCACAATGTCAGGTGGTTGTTGTTATCGCGCGTCCCTGGCGTCGGTCGCTCCTTCAGGCGCATCGCACCGTCTGCCTGGCTCGGCGGTAGCCCTGAGGAGATGCTGAAGCTGGCCGTATCTTTGCACTTCCTGGATCGTTTTTCGGCCTTGAATCGACTCTAAATCGTGTGACAACGCGACGCATGCTTTTTTATCTGTCTGCGACAACATAACCGCCCACAGGACGAAAGGTGTCGCTTCTGGAACACTTTCTGCGCCATGAGCGCAGTCGAGGTCGCTCTCGGGCTCCCGATCACGCCACACCCCCTGCTCTCAGCGTCGATATTGCCCGCCGCCAGCCAGCGTCCGCTTGCGCAACCGGCAACAAACTGTTACCTCATGAATTTGAAAACAAGTATCATTCGCGCAACGAAGTGTTTCTCTCTTATCATTCGTCCTCTTCACCCGCGTCAGGTTCGACTCATGCTCATCCCTTTTCTCATCATGCTGCGTGAAGGCCTCGAGGCCGCGCTGATCGTCGGCATCATCGCCACCTATCTGCATCAGACCCAACGCCAGGCCTGGATGCCTGCCGTCTGGACCGGCATCTTCCTGGCCGTGGCACTGGCCCTGCTGGTGGGTGCCGGCCTGCAGTTCGCCAGTGCCGAATTCCCCCAGCGCCAGCAGGAGCTGTTCGAAGCCGTGGTCGGGCTGCTCGCGGTGGGCATGCTGACCTGGATGGTGCTGTGGATGCGCCGCGCCGCCGCTGGCATGAAACGCGACCTGACCTCGGCGCTCGATCACGCCTTCAGTGGCAGAAGTCACACCTGGGCGCTGATCGGCATGGTCTTCCTGGCGGTGGCGAGAGAGGGGTTGGAGTCGATCTTCTTTCTCCTGGCGGTGTTTCAGCAGAGCACGAGCAGTGCCGCCCCGCTGGGTGCGCTGCTGGGTATCGCCGTCGCGGTGATTGCGGGCCTGGCGATCTACCGCGGCAGCCTGCGCCTGCCGCTGGGCCACTTCTTCCGCGCCACCGGGGTCTTCATCCTGCTGGTCGCCGCCGGGCTGCTCGCCGGCTCGGTGCGCGCGCTGCACGAGGCGGGGCTGTGGAACCACGCCCAGCAGGTGGTGTTCGATCTCAGCAACGTGCTGCCGCTGGACACCCCGCTGGGTTCGCTGTTCGCCGGAATCTTCGGCTATCAGCCGGCGCCCACCCTGAGTGAGGTCGTCGCCTACCTGGGCTATCTGCTGATCGCCCTGTGGCTGTTACGCCCGCGGCGCGAGACGCACACCGCAGCCACCGCGGGGAGCCAGGGATGAACTCGACCCACGCCACCCCGAGCAACGCCCACCACGCTCCCTCGCCGCGCCTGATGCGCCTGGGCCTGGTGGCCTCGTTTCTACTCATGCTGATCGCATTCGGGGTGTTCGCGCTGTCGCTGCGCGCCGTCGAGAGCGGCAGCGATGACGGCACGCTGATCGAGATCGGCGCCAGGGGCTGCCAGCCGTCACGGGTCGAGGTGCCCGCCGGCGAGCGCACCTTCACCATCGTCAACCGCTCGGACCGTGCCATCGAGTGGGAGGTGATCGACGGCGTCATGGTACTGGCCGAGCGCGAGAACATCGCCCCCGGGATGCGCCAGCCGCTGCGTGTCGACCTGGCACCGGGCGACTACGCCATGACCTGCGGTCTGCTGAGCAACCCCCACGGCGAGCTGCATGTGACGCCGAACGGCAATGCCGCCCCGGCCCGGGCGCTGGCCGCGCACGACTTCGTCGGCGCGCGGGCCGAGCTGCGCGTCTACACCACGCTGCAGATGCGCAAGCTCGAGCGCGCCAGTGCGGCGCTCGCGCAGGCGATCAACGCCGGCGACCTGACGGCGGCGCGCACGGCCTATCTCCAGGCGCGCCGCATCGACCAGCGCCTGGCGATGCCGATCGGCCTGTTCGGCGATCTCGACCAGCGCCTCAACGCCCCCGCCGACTATTACGCCGGGCGCGAGAAGGACCCGGATTTCGGCGGCTTCCCACGGCTGGCTCAGGGATTGTTCAGCGCTGGCTCCACCGCCGGGCTGGCGCCGGTGGCCAAGCAACTGATGGCGGATCTCGATGTCCTCTCCCAGCGCCTCGCCCAGGCCTCGGTGCCGCCGGCGCAGCTGGCCAACGGCAGCGCCCGCGCGCTGCAGACCTGGCATGACCGCGCCACCGACGGCGAGATGACGCCACTGGCGCTCAATGACCTGGCCGGTATCACCGAGGGCAGTGCCAAGATCGTGACGCTGATCGACCCGCTGCTGGCCCGTCAGGCGCCGGCACTCCAGCGCCAGCTCGATCAGGCCCTGTCCGCTCTGCAGCAGTCTCTGGCCGAAGCCGCGCAGCCAGGGGCCGATGGCACCACGTCGACAGCCGAGTCGGCGGCCCCCGATGCGCCCCAGGCGCTGCTCGACGCCGGCGCAGTACCTGCCGCCACCGCACAGCGTCTGCTCGCGAACAGCGAGGCGCTGGCCAAGGCGCTGGCGGCCGTCAACCACGCGCTCGCCCTGAGCGGATGAGTTCATCGTCAATCGTTACCGTATAGGGTCAAACAGCCATGAGTGATCAGCCATCTTCCCGCTGCCCGTTTGGATTCTCTACCCATAGCGACACCCGCCTGGACCGCCGCGGCTTCCTCCGCGGCGCCGGGGTCACCGGCCTCGGCCTGGGACTCGCGGGCCTCTGCCCCGGCCAGGCGCTGGCCGAGCCGGCCAAGGCGGACGCCGCCGGCCACACCCAGCGCAGTGCAGAAGTCACCAGCGCCCCGCTGACCCAGGACCCCGAACTCACCTACCCTTTCCATGGCCCGCATCAGCAGGGGATCACCACGCCGCGCCAGGCCAGCGGCATGCTGGTCTCCTTCGACGTGCTGGCGCGCGATCGCGAGGGACTGGATACACTGCTGCGCACGCTGACCACGCGTATCGCCTTTCTGACCCAGGGCGGCGCCTACCCCCAGCGCGACCCACGCTTCCCGCCGCCCGACTCCGGCATCCTCGGCCCGCGTATCCCCCCCGACGGCCTGAGCGTGACCGTGGCGCTGGGCGCTTCGCTGTTCGACGACCGCTTCGGCCTCGCCCCCGCCCGGCCCCGACATCTCGAGCGCATGCAGGGGTTTCCCAACGACGCCCTCGATGCCGCCCGCTGCCACGGCGACCTGGCGCTGCAGATCTGCGCCAACACCCTCGATACCGCCTATCACGCGCTGCGCGACATCATCAAGCACACCCCCGGAAGCCTGCTGGTGCGCTGGAAACAGGAGGGCAACGTGCCGCTGCTGCCGCCCTCACCGGGAGACATCGACGGTAGCGCGCGCAATTTCCTCGGCTTCCGCGACGGTACCGCCAACCCCAGTGCCCAGGACCCGGCACTGATGGACGAGCTGATCTGGGTCGACCCACAGCGCGACGAGCCCGACTGGGCGGTGGGCGGCAGCTACATGGCGGTGCGCATCATCCGCAACTACGTGGAGCGCTGGGATCGCACCCCGCTGGGTGAACAGGAGGCGATCTTCGGCCGCGAGAAGATGAGCGGTGCGCCGCTCTCCGGCGGGGTCGAGCAGGACGTGCCGGATTACGCCAGCGACCCAGAAGGCAAGATCACCCCGCTCGATGCCCATATCCGCCTGGCCAACCCGCGCACCCCGGCGACCGAGAAGAACCGTATCCTGCGCCGCCCGTTCAACTACTCCAACGGGGTCGAGCCCAACGGCCAGCTCGACATGGGGCTCCTGTTCATCTGCTTCCAGGCGGATCTGCAGGAGGGCTTCATCACGGTGCAGAAGCGCCTGGATGGCGAACCGCTGGAGGAGTACATCAAGCCGGTCGGCGGTGGCTACTTCTTCGTGCTGCCCGGCGCGCGGGATGAGCAGGACTACCTGGGGCGCGGGCTGATGGCAGCCACCGCCTGAGGGGGCTCGTACCCTCGCGGACAAGGCCCGCAAAGACGGGCCCAGGCCAGGACCACACGACTAGCAACACGGCATCGACCCGACGCTGCCCCAGGTAGTGTCCAGACAATCCTCACCACGGATCATCGAAAGGAGCTTCACCATGCAACCGCTCTCCCGCTGGATCAGTGTCAGCGCCCTGGCGCTGATGGCGCTCAACGCCCCCGCCCAGGCCGCCGTCCCCGCCGATGCGCTGGTCGGTCCGATCGCCGAGTACAAGCTCTACGTACTCGACAATCTGGAACAGTTGGTCGCCCATACCCGCGAGTTCACCCAGGCGATCGAACAGGGCAACCTGGACAAGGCCCAGGCGCTGTATGCCCCCACCCGCGTCTACTACGAGCGCATCGAGCCGATCGCCGAGATGTTCGCCGACCTCGACGCCAGCATCGATGCGCGTGAGGACGACTATGAGCACGGCGTCAAGGACCCCGACTTCACCGGCTTCCACCGCCTCGAGTATGGCCTCTTCAAGGCCCAAAGCACCCAAGGGCTCGCTCCCTACGCCAAGGGGCTGATGCAAGACGTCGACGATCTCGACCAGCGTGTGCAAGGGCTCACCTTCCCGCCCTCGACCGTGGTGGGTGGCGCCGCGGCGCTGATGGAGGAGGTCGCGGCGACCAAGGTCTCCGGTGAAGAGGACCGCTACAGCCGCAGCGACCTGTGGGACTTCCAGGCCAACGTGGATGGCGCCCAGGAGATCTTCGAGCTGTTCAAGCCGCTGGCCGCCGAGGAAGACGCCGGCTTCGTCAAGCGCGTGCAGGGCAACTTCGATGACGTCGAGGCGATCCTGGCCGACTACCGGGTCGATCCCCAGGATCCCAAGAAGGGCTTCGTCTCCTACGACAAGGTCAGCGACGCCGACCGCCGCGCCCTGACCGGCCCGGTCAACGTGCTGGCGGAGGATCTGTCGACCCTGCGTGGGCTGCTCGGCCTCAACTGAACCACCACGGCCGCGGCCGGCGCCCCCGCCCGAAGGGCAGACCGGGCGCCGGTTCGCGGCCCTGGATATCGAGTATCAGGTGTAACGGGCGGGCTCGGGGTCGAGCAGCGCCTTCACCCTGGCCCTGTCCGCCTCCAGCGGCATGGCGTGCTCGCAGCGCGCCACCAGCAGCTGCATATGCTCCCGCGCCAGCGCCTGAATCCGCACATCCCCCGCCACCGCCAGCGCACGCAGCGCCTTCTGCAGACGGATGCAGACCTCCACGCTACCGGCACCATCCCGCGCCACCGGGGTGAAGAAGTCATCGAACAGATCCTGGGTCGACAGCGCCTCGACATGCACGTGGCGGACCGGCGACTCGGGCTCGCCGATGCCACCCGTGGCGTGTTCGACCCAGGGCGTCAGCGTCCGCACCGCACAGCCAATCGCATCGATCGCGGTACCGGGGTCGTTGATGCCCGGCGAGAGCGCGCGCGAGGCGACCTCGGCCATCACGATCAGGCCAAAGCGCGGGTCCTGGTCGAAGTGGCGCAACGGGCCGATGGTGAAGGCGGCCTGGATCGCGTCGATGCGCGCCTCGTCGAGTTTGGCGCTGGCGGCCAGCACGGCGTGGCGATCGACGAAGCTGCCCGGCAGCACCTGCACATAGATCGCCTCCCCGGCGTCCTCGACCAGGCTACCGAGATGCGCGGTATCGATATGCTGCACATAGCCCACCTGCCCCGCCCGCACCGTGCTCAGCCCCGAGGGCAGCACGGCGGGCATCGCTTCGCCACCGAGATAGGGGTTTTCGATGCGTGCACCGAGAGCGGCGCTGGCCGCGCTTTCGACCTTGCCGATAGTGTCGCGCACTCGCCCCAGACGGGTGAGGTAGCCGGCCCACTTGATCAGTTGATAGACCACCAGCACGATCACCACCAGGGTGGCGGCGAACAGCAACGTGCGCCCGTCGGCGTCGTAGATCCCGGCGGCCAGCGCGACGATCCCCACCAGACTGAACAGAAAGGCGCCGATGAAGGTGGCCAGGGTGTTCTGGGTCACCCGATCCTCGATCAGCAGCAGCGTCGCCCGCGGGCTGACGTTGCTGGTCGCCGAGCCGTAGGCGGTGACCATGGCGCTGAGCGAGAAGGTGGTCACCGCGAGCATGCTCGAGGCGATGATGTCGAGGATGCTGTCGACCGCCCTGGCGCCGATGGTGAAGACCTCGGGCAGCGCCAGCCACGGCGTCGCCACCCAGGCGATCAGCGCAGTTACCACCCCGGCCAGCGAATAGAGGGATGCTCGATACCACAGCGAGCGGTGCATCCGCCGCCAGACCCACTGAAACCGCCCGATCATGCGCTGCCACTCCCTGGTATCGCCGTTCTGCGGACACGGCTGTCCGCTTGGCCTGCGGCCAGCCCTATCGCGCTCGCCGTTAGCTCATAGCGTAGCCGAGAGCGCTAGACGAAGCGCGCCGGACTGAAGGCACCGCGCTGGGGATCCTCACGGCCGCGCAGGATATCGTCGGCCAGCCACTCGCCGCTGACCGCCCCCGTCGACAGCCCGATATGGCCGTGGCCGAAGGCGAACCAGAGACCGGGGTGGCGCGGCGCGGCACCGATCATCGGCAGCCCGTCCGGCAGCGAGGGGCGACGGCCCAGCCAGGGCTCCCCCTGGGCCTCGCCCAGCGCCAGCACCTGGCGGACCCGCGGCAGCACCCGCTGGAGCTGGCGCGGCGTCGGCTTGCGGTCGCGGGCGTCGAACTCGATCCCGGTGAGCACGCGCACCCCACCGTTCATGGGTGTGCACACGAAGGCTCCCTCGACGTCGTGGAACGGCATCGCCAGCCCCTGGCCGGCGCCAAGGGTGAACTCCTGGTGATAGCCGCGCTCGAACGCCAGCGGCGGGCGATAGCCCAAGGGTGCCACCAGCTCCCGCGACCAGGGCCCGGCACAGACGGCCACCTGGGCGTAGCGGGTGTCACCGCCCTGCAGCCGAAAGCCCCCGGCCACCGGTTCGATGCCTGCCACGCTGGCGCACTGCCAGCGCCCGCCGCGGGCCAGGAAAAGGTCGCGATAGCGCGCTACCAGCGCCCCGGGTGAATCCACATAGGCGGTCTCGGGAATGCGCAGTCCCAGGGTGTAGTGACGCGAGGCGCCGTCGAAGACCTGATCCAGCGCCGTCCCGGTGAGAGGCTCGTAGGCGACCTCGTTGGCGTCCCAGAGCTGGCACTCCAGGCTCACCCGTTCACGCGCCTGCGGGTGGCGGTAGAGCTTGGTCCAGCCGGTTTCGTGGAACAGCGACTCGGCGCCCGCCTCCCGTGCCCAGTGCCGGTGTGCCGCGAGCGCGGGCCGGATCAGGCGCGCCAGCGAGGCGGTACGGCTGGCCACCGATTCCGCCTGGCAACCCCGCATGAAGCGCAGTAGCCAGGGGGTGGCCCGCGGCAGAAAGGCTGGCGCAATGCGCAGCGCCGGGTCGCGGTTGAGCAGATAGCGCGGCACCTTGCCGAGTAGCCCGGGGATATTGAGCGGAATGACCGAGGCCTGGGTGATCACGCCGGCGTTGCCGTAGGAGGTCATCTCCCGCGAGGTCTCGGGGGCGACCAGGGTCACCGCGAAACCACGCTGCTGCAGCGAGAGCGCGGTACAGAGGCCGACGATACCGCCGCCGATCACCGCGATTGTGCGTGTGTTCATCGTTCGCTCCGTCGCCTCATCCCGCCTGTCCGCTGGCGCCCCCATCCCATCCTACGCATCGTCTCTACCCCATGAACCAGAACGCGAACCCGACCAGGGTGAAGTAGATCGTCACCGGCAGCGCCATCAGCATGGTCTTCACCGGGTCGACCTTGACCCCCACGATACCGCCCACCAGCCCCGTCACCACGAAGGTGGTCAGCCCCACCGGCGGCATCGACTGCCCGGCCATGGCCAGATGCGCCGCGCCCACCGCCACATGGGTCGGATCATTGCCGAGATGGGTCAGCGCCGGTGCCATCATGCTCACGATCATGGTCTGGGAGGTGGTCTGCGAGCCGGTGAGCATGCCCACGGCGATCGTCGCCAACCCACCGGCGGCGGCCATCCAGTGGGCTGCCAGGTGGGCGGTGGCCTGCTGCACCAGGTCGATCAGGCCAGCCTGGTAGAACACCCCCACCATGACCCCGGCGCAGAGCTGGATCTGCACCGTCTTGGCGACGTTCTTCAGGCCCGAGGAGACCACCGCCCCGGCCTGCTGGCGCACCGCGCGGAAGGCGAAACTCACCGCCAGGGCCACGATCACCGCCATCACCACCCGGAACGCCAGCCCCTTGACGATGGGAATGCCCTTGAGCCAGGCGACCAGCTCGGCCAGCCCCGGGGTGCGCTCGAACACGTTGAAGCCGAGCGAGGCGGCGATCACGATCACCAGCAGCACCGCCATCGGAATCAGCGTGCGCCAGCGCTGCCCGAGCACCCGCAGCAGCGGCTCGGGGGCCGTCAGCAGCGCAGCCGAGGTGTGCCCCCGCGCCAGCCAGGCGCCGACGAACATCGCCAGTACCACGCTGACACTCATGGTGGCGTAGGCCCAGCCCAGGATCTGGCCCGGCTCGATACCGGTCAGCGATGCCGCCAGAAAGAACGATTGCGAGATCGGCGGCATGCCGGAGCCGATCACCGCCCCCATCACGATAATCACCGCGATGCGCTCACCGCTCAGCTTGAGCGAGACCAGCGTCGGCACCACCAGCAAGCCGATCACGGTCGCCGCAGCGATGGCATCACCCAGCAGCGAGCCGCTCAGCACCAGGGTCAGGATCACCGCACACACCAGGCCCGTGGTCGAGCGTCCGAACAGCGCGCGAAAGCCATCCAGGGCAGTCTGCATGGCACCGATGCGCACCTGCGCCTCGGCGTAGAGGCTGCCGAAGATCGACAGCATGATGACCCAGGAGAGCTTGTCGATGCCGCTGATGGCAGCGGCGATCATTGCCATCGGCCCCAGGCCGCCGAGCAGCGCGGCGGCCAGCGCCGCGGCCAGCAGCCCCAGCATGACATTGCCGCCGATACGCGGGATCGGCAGCAGAATGATGGCGAACAGAAGGGCCATCGGGATGAGTACCAGCCACATGGCGAAAGCATCCTTTTATTGTTGGGAAGTCTGGTGCGAAGTCGGTAGTGCCAGGCAGGGCCTCGGCGCACAGCGCGGTGTCGACGTGGCCCGAGACAGTGGGCGCTGGCGCCAAGGCGCGCGAACGGCTCATGCCGCGTCACCCCGCCGTGCCAGGGTAATGGCGTCGTGGATGTCGTAGACCGGCAGCTCGAGCGCCGCCGCCAGCCGCTGCCGGTAGGGCGACAGATTGGTGCACTCGAGCAGCAGCGCCGTCATGTCGGGCTGGCGCCGGTGCAGCGCCAGCGCCGCCTCGACCACCTCCTGCGCCACCTGCTCGGCGTCCCACTGCGGGCGGTCATAGCGGATGGTGGGATAGAAGTGGGCGCTGTGCTGCAGGCCGTGGATGACACAGCCCTCGCGCCAGAAACGGCCGAAGTGGGCCTGGCTCAAGGTATCGGCATCGAAGGTGAGGATACCGATCGGCCCCTCGGCGGCATGTCGCGCGTGCAGCCACGGCAGCAGATTGAGCGCCGAGGAGACCAGCGGCACCGGCAGCCGCGCCTGCAGGCGATCGTGAATGGCGCAGACGAACCCACAGGAGGTCGCCAGGCAGTCGACGCCCTCGTCGATCAACTGCTGGCCAACGCTGACGAAGGCGGCCACCACCGGCTCGGCGATCTGTGCACTGACCACGGCGGGCACACTGGCCGCGGCCACGGTCACATGGCGTACCGGATACGCGAAACTGGCGGGATTGCCGATATCGCCGAGCGGGCGCGGAAATCGCGTCGCGAGCATCATCACCCCGAGACGGAATTCGCCACCCTCGCTGGGCGTCTGGGACACAGCCTCTGGCACCGCTACTCAGCTCCTGACCGAATACGGCGCTCAGGCCGCGACGTGTCCGAGACTACCCCACACGGCGGCGATTACCCAGCCCCGACGGCACGCGGCCCGGCTCATCCGCCGATGCCGACACTATCCCTTCAGATACCGAGCGCGCCGACGCCGACTATCCTGTAATCAGCGCAGCGGTGTGGCCGACAGGGAGTCGGCGCCACCCGCTACCCTCCGCCCTCGTCACCGGCAAAAGGAGCTTGCCATGTCCCGCTCGACCCCGCGGCGCGTCACCCGCCACCGCTGCGGCAAAGGCTTCACCTATCGCACCCCCGACGGCACCACCCTCAAGGACAAGCGCTGGCGCGAATGGATCGCCGGACTCGCCATCCCGCCGGCGTGGCAAGAGGTGGAGGTGATTCTCGACAAGCGCCACCGCATCCATGCCACCGGCCGCGACAGCGCCGGGCGCAAGCAGTACATCTACAACGCCGCCTGGCGCGAGCAGCGCGAGTTCGAGAAGTTCGACCGCATGGTCGAGTTCGCCAGCCGACTGACCCGCATGCGCCGGGTCACCGGGCAGCACCTGACCCTCGACGGCATGCCCCGCGACAAGGTGCTGGCGTGCATGGTGCGCCTGATCGACAGCGCCTACTTTCGTCCCGGCAGCGAGCGCTACCGTCAGGAGAACGACTCCTACGGGCTCACCACCATGCGCTCCAGGCATCTCACCATCGAGGGGGACGAACTGATCTTCGACTATCAGGGCAAGAGCGGCCAGCAGCAGCACCGGGTGGTCGAGGATGGGCGCCTGGCGGCAATCGTCGCCGAGCTCGACGATATTCCCGGCTACGAGATCTTCAAGTACTTCGACGACGCCGGCCACAAGACCCGCGTCGACAGCCACGATCTCAACGACTATATCCACCAGGTGATGGGCGAGCGCTTCAGCGCCAAGGACTTCCGCACCTGGGCGGGCACCTCGATCGCCGCCCTGGCCCTCGACGAGCTGGGCCTGGGCGAGGATGACCAGAGCAGCGAGAAGAACGTGCGCGAGGCGGTGGCGCGCGTGGCCGAGCGGCTCGGCAACACCCCCAGTATCGCCAAGGCGAGCTATATCGACCCGCGGGTAGTGGAGAGCTATCTGGATGGACGCACGCTGTCGCACTTCCGTCAGCTGGTCGACGCCGAGCTGGAACAGGCCGAGGCGCTGACCAGCCCCGACGAGCGTGCCATTCTCCAGCTGCTGCGCAGCCGCCTGAAGCGGGAAGGGGCGTGAGCGCCCTGCCCCCGCCGAGTCGCCAATCGACGCCGAGGCACGTGCGATGCTAAAACAAGAACCCTTTTCGCCCACTCGAGGAGCGCGCATGTCGTCATCCGATTTCGATACCGTCGTCTACGTGGCCAACGCCGGCGACGGCACCATCGGCAGCTATCGCCTGCACCGGGAGCATGGCCGGCTCGAGCCGCTCGCCACCACGCCGGCCGCGGAGAACGTGATGCCGCTGGCGCTGAGCCCGGATCGCCGCTTCCTGTACGCTGCCATCCGCAGCCAGCCGCTGCGCGTGCTGAGCTACCGGATCGAAGACGACGGCGCGCTCACGCCGCTGGGCAGCGGCCGCCTCGAGGGCAGCATGGCGTATATCTCGACCGACCGCAGCGGGCGCCATCTGCTCGCCGCCTCCTACGGCGACAGTGTGGTCAGCGTCAGCCCGATCGGTGCCGACGGCGTGGTCGGCGACGTCACCCAGACCTGCCCCACCGGCAGCAACGCCCACGCCATCCTCGCCACCCCGGATGACCGCCATGTCCTCGCCACCAATCTCGGCGACGACCGCCTGGCGCAGTTCCGCTTCGATGGCCAACTGAGCGCCAACACCCCGGACGCCGCCGCCACCGACCCCGACGTCGGCCCGCGTCATTTCGTGTTCTCTCCCTGCGGGCGCTTCGTCTACGTCCTCGGCGAGTTCGATGCCAGCGTCACCACCTTCGCCCTGGATGCCGACAGCGGCACCCTGAGCCGGCGCTCGGTGTGTGCCGGCCTGCCGCCGGAGAGCGAACTGACCCGCGGCATGCCGCGCGAGGAGATTCCCGACGGCGACGACACCCCGCGGATCTGGGCCGCAGACCTGCATATCAGTCCCGATGGCCGCCACCTCTATCTCTCGGAGCGCACCACCAGCACCCTGAGTACCCTGCGCGCGGACCCCGAGACCGGTAGCCTGACCTTCGTCGCCAATCAGGCCACGGTGGCCCAGCCGCGCGGTTTCGAGATCGACCCCCAGGGCGAGTTCCTGGTGGTCGCCGGCGAGCGCAGCGATCATCTCGCGCTCTACCGGGTGGATGCCGCCAGCGGCGAGCTCAGCCATGCCAGCGACGCCCCGGCCGGCACCAAGGCCAATTGGGTCGAGATCGTCACCCTGCCGCGCTGAGGTGAAACCGGGAGATCGCCCGGGCGCCGCACAGGCCGCCCAGGGGCTGCGAGGGCGCGCCAGGCGTGCCTCGCAGCCGCCGCCCTGGCGCACCCGTGTGAATGCGTCCTTCATCGGGCGCTGGTATACTCTGCCCCGATCCGCCAGGTTGTCGACAACTCATGCACGGCCCCACGCTCATCACCCCGG
This sequence comes from Salinicola sp. RZ23, assembly GCF_003206675.1. Lineage (NCBI taxonomy): Bacteria > Pseudomonadati > Pseudomonadota > Gammaproteobacteria > Oceanospirillales > Halomonadaceae > Salinicola > Salinicola sp. RZ23. The sequence continues at coordinate 39,729 of NZ_PZJK01000009.1, read as the reverse complement.
GGCGCGCATCGACAGCCGAGGCCGCCGATTTTACGCGCGTGGCATCGTCCGTATCGCGATGCCGGGTGCCTCGACGGGCTCTGGATCGCAGCGTAGCCGGCGCTCCCGCCCGCGCTCGACACCCCGTGCCATCGCCAACGTGCAATCGCCAAAGAGAGGTTAACGAACAGACATGTCCAATACGCCGAAGATCATCTATACCCTGACCGACGAAGCGCCGGCACTGGCCACCTACTCTCTGCTGCCGATCATCGAAGCCTTCACCGGCACCGCCGGCATCACCGTCGAGACCCGCGACATCTCGCTCGCCGGCCGCGTACTGGCACAGTTCCCCGACCTGCTCGACGACAGCCAGCGCGTCAGCGACGACCTCGCCGAGCTGGGTCAGCTGGCCAAGACGCCGGAAGCCAACATCATCAAGCTGCCCAACATCAGCGCCTCCGGCCCGCAGCTCAAGGCCACCATCAAGGAGCTGAAGAGCCAGGGCTACCCGCTGCCGGACTACCCGGAAGAGCCCAAGAACGACGAAGAGAGAGCGATCAAGGCAGCCTACGACAAGGCCAAGGGCAGCGCGGTCAACCCGGTGCTGCGAGAAGGCAACTCCGATCGTCGCGCGCCCAAGTCGGTCAAGAACTACGCACGCAAGTATCCCCATCGCATGGGTGAGTGGAGCAGTGACTCGCAGTCCCACGTCTCCCACATGAGCGACGGCGACTTCTACGGCAGCGAGCAGTCGGCGATCATCGAGAAGGCCGGCAAGCTCAAGATCGAACTCAAGCAGAAGGATGGCAGTAGCCAGGTGCTCAAGGAGGGCCTCGCGGTCCAGGCCGACGAAGTGGTCGACGCCGCGGTCATGAGCAGCCGCCAGCTGCGCAACTTCATCGACAGCGAGATCAAGGATGCCAAGAAGCGCGGCGTGCTCTTCTCGCTGCACCTCAAGGCGACCATGATGAAGGTCTCCGACCCGATCATGTTCGGTATCGTGGTCGAGGAGTTCTACAAGGAGGCGCTGGAGAAGCACGCCGACGCGCTCAAGCTGGCCGGCTTCAACCCCAACAGCGGCATCGGCGATCTCTACAGCGCGATCGAGAAGCTGCCGAGCGAGCAGCAGGACGCGATCAAGGCCGACATCGACGCGCTCTACCAGGAGCGTCCGTCGCTGGCGATGGTCAACTCGCACAAGGGCATCACCAACCTGCACGTGCCGTCTGACGTGATCATCGACGCCTCGATGCCGGCGATGATCCGTGACTCGGGCAAGATGTGGGGCACCGATGACGCCCTGCACGACACCAAGGCGGTAATCCCGGACCGCTGCTACGCCACCATCTACCAGACCGTGATCGAGGACTGCAAGCAGCACGGCGCCTTCGACCCGACCACCATGGGCAGCGTGCCCAACGTGGGTCTGATGGCGCAGAAGGCCGAGGAGTACGGCTCCCACGACAAGACCTTCCACATCCCGGCCGACGGCACCGTGGTGGTCACCGACGAGCACGGCCACACCCTGTTCAGCCACGACGTGGAAACCGGCGACATCTGGCGCATGTGCCAGGCCAAGGACGCGCCGATCAAGGACTGGGTCAAGCTCGCGGTCACCCGCGCACGTGCCAGCGACACCCCGGCGATCTTCTGGCTCGACGCCAACCGCGCCCATGACGCGCGCCTGATCGAGAAGGTCGAGACCTACCTCAAGGAGCACGACACCAGCGGTCTGGATATCCGCATCCTCGCGCCGGTCGAGGCGATGAAAGTCTCCCTCGAGCGTATCCGCAAGGGCGAAGACACCATCTCCGTCACCGGTAACGTGCTGCGCGACTACCTCACCGACCTGTTCCCGATCATGGAGCTGGGCACCAGCGCCAAGATGCTCTCGGTGGTACCGCTGATGAACGGCGGCGGCCTGTTCGAGACCGGTGCCGGTGGTTCCGCACCCAAGCACGTGCAGCAGTTCCTCGAAGAGAACCACCTGCGCTGGGATTCGCTGGGCGAGTTCCTGGCCCTGGCGGCGTCGCTGGAGCATCTCGGCAATACCTTCGACAACGCCCGTGCCAAGGTGCTCTCCGCGACCCTGGACAAGGCCAACGGCGAGTTCCTGGACGCCGACAAGTCGCCCAAGCGCAAGGTCGGCGAGCTCGACAACCGCGGCAGCCACTTCTACCTGGCGCTCTACTGGGCCAAGCAGCTCGCGGCCCAGAGCGAAGACGACGAGCTGAAGTCGCTGTTCGCCGAGATCGCCAAGACCCTGGAAGAGAGCGAGAAGACCATCGTCGACGAGCTCAATGCAGTCCAGGGGCGTCCGGTCGACATCAAGGGCTACTACAACCCCAGCCGCGAACTGGCGAGCCAGGCCATGCGCCCGAGCCAGACCCTCAACGCCGCGCTGAACAAGCTCTACAAGGCCTCCTGAGGCACGCGCGCCGGCGGCCCGCTGCCGGCGCTCTCATCCTGGGGTGATCTCAAGACCAGGGTGACCTCAAAAACAGGATGACCCCATAGAAACGGGCCCGTGCCATTGGCACGGGCCCGTTTGCGTGGGTACCGCTCGCCTGAGCGCCCTGCGGCCGAGTCTCTGTCGAGCCCCTCGGCAGCAGGGGCGGGCTCAGTCGGTGGCAAGCTCGCCGATCCGGCCGTTGGCCTGGCGGCGTGGCGTCTCCGGCTCGTCGACGGCGAAGATACCGCCGCTCAGACGGCGCACGCGCTTCATGAACAGCGCCACACAGATCAGCGTGCCGATCGCTGCGACCACGTAGCTCACCTGCAGCGTCAGGCCGAAACCGATCGGCGCATAGGCCAGATAGGTGAAGGTGGCCATGGTCATGAACAGCGCCGGGATCAGGGTGATCAGGTAAGGCTTGCGCGACAGCACCAGGTACATGGTGGCGACCCACAGCGCGATCACCGCGGTGGTCTGGTTGGCCCAGGAGAAGTAGCGCCACAGCAGGGTGAAGTCGATATGGGTCAGCGCGTAGGAGATCACGAACAGCGGCGCGGCGATCAGCAGACGGCGCACCAGCGGACGCTGGTCGATCTTGAGGTAGTCGGCAATGATCATGCGCGCGCTGCGGAAGGCGGTATCACCAGAGGTGATCGGCAGCACGATGACCCCGAGCACCGCCAGGGTACCACCGACGGCGCCGAGCATGGTGGTGGAGACCTGGCTGACCACGGCCGCGGGGCCGCCGGCGGCGAGCACGTCGGAGAGGGTATGGTCGCCGTGGAACAGGCTCATCGCGGCGGCGGCCCAGATCATGGCGATGACCCCTTCGGTGATCATCATGCCGTAGAAGATCTTGCGCCCGCTGCCTTCATTCTCGGTGGTACGCGAGATGATCGGGGTCTGGGTGGCGTGGAAGCCGGAGAGCGCACCGCAGGAGATGGTCAAGAACAGCAGCGGGAAGATCGGCGCGTGCTGCGGATGCATGTTCTCGAACGACAGCTCCGGAATCGGCGCACCGGTGAAGACCATGCCCAGGCCGATACCCAGGGCGCTGAACAGCAGCAGCGCGCCGAAGTAGGGGTAGATGCGGCCGATGATCTTGTCGATCGGCAGCAGCGTCGCCAGCAGATAGTAGGCGAAGATCACCATGGTGATCAGGGTGATCGAGAGCGGCGTCATGTTGGCCAAAAGCGCCGCCGGCGAGGTGACGAAGACCGTCCCCACCAGCAGCAGCAGCAGGATGGCGAAGCCGTTGACCACATGCTTCATCGCCTTGCCCAGGAACTTGCCCGCCAGCTGCGGCAGGTGCGCACCGTGGTTACGGATCGAGATCATCCCGGTGAGATAGTCGTGAACGGCACCGGCGAAGATGCAGCCGATGACGATCCAGACGAAGGCGACCGGCCCGTAGAGCGCCCCCAGGATCGGCCCGAAGATCGGCCCCACCCCGGCAATGTTGAGCAGCTGGATCAGCGAGTTGCGCGTGGTATTCATCGGCACGTAGTCGATGTTGTCGCGCATCGTGAAGGCCGGCGTGCGCCGCTTGCGGTCGGCGACGAAGACGCGCTCCACGAATTTCCCATAGGTGAAATAGCCCGCTATCAAGAGCAGGATCGATGCGATGAATGTGATCATGAGTGGCCCCTGGTACGGAAAGAACGCCTCGTGAGCGCCTGGCGGGAGTCATGCGCGGCCCAATGCGGCCACAGCCCGGTCGGGGCTCAATCTACGGAGGTAACGAAATGAAAGCAGCTAGACTTTAGTGGTAGCCACCCACGCCGAGGACGCCGCTGCCGGCTTGTCTCCCTGGCACTTCTCGCGCATGCTGGCGCTTTCCGCGACCGCCCACGCTTCCCGCCGATGAAAATCTCACTGACCGCGCTGCTGCTGGCGCTGCTGCCTCTCGCCCCCGTCGCGCTCGCGGCGCCGGCTCCCGATCTGCTCACCCGCGCCGCCACCGTGCCTCAGCTCTCGGCCGACACACTCGCGCGTCTGGCCCCGGATGCCGACCCCGAGGTGCTGGCGCTGGGGCTCGCCACCATGCAGTGCGCACAGCATCATGGCGTCGCCGAGGACGCCACCCGGCTGGCGGTGATCGACTATAGCCGCTCGTCCCTCGAGCCGCGTCTGTGGGTGTTCGATCTGACCCGCCAGCGCCTGCTCTATCGCGAGGTGGTGGCCCACGGCCAGGGCTCCGGCGGCGATATCCCAGAGCACTTCTCCAACCGCGATGGCTCCCACGCCTCCAGCCTCGGGCTCTTCGTCACCCGCCACACCTATCAGGGCAAGAACGGCTACTCGCTGCGCCTGGACGGGCTCGAACCCGGCTTCAACGACGCCGCCATGAGCCGGGCGATCGTGATGCATGGCGCCAGCTATGTGGACCCGGCCCGCGACGCCGCCCAGGGCCGCCTGGGCCGCAGCTGGGGCTGTCCGGCGCTGCGCCCGGCGGTCGCCGGCGGCGTGATCGACGTACTCAAGGAGGGCCAGTTCGTGTTCGCCTACTATCCCCAGCGCGACTGGCTGCTGCATGCCGCCCTGACCCGCTGCGGCCAGGCCCAGGTGGCTCGCACCGAAAGCCACGAGCGCCTGATCGGGGCACGCTGAGCCGGCGCCGAAAGCGGCAACGAGCGAGTGAGCCCGGCAGGTGATCGGCGAGGCGCCAATCCCGAGTTGCGGGGCGTGCGCTGGCGTATCAGAGTGAAGAACGAAACCTGAGTCACCCATCACAGGTGTGGAGTCACGACATGGGAAGGTACCGGAGCGCCGCAGCGCTACCGCGCAGGATCACCGCGGGGCTGCTGGTCGCCCTGCTCGCACTGCCGCTGCCGAGTCTGGCCGCGCCGTTCTGGGGCGAGCGCCAGTCGAGCCCGGTGGACACTCCACTGGACGCCCTGCCCCCCGGCGCCTGGATCTGGGGCGGAGACGACGAACGTGGCGGCCCCATGGCGGTGGTGGTGAGCCTCACCGAGCAGCGCGCCTACGTCTATCGTAACGGCGTGCTGATCGGCGTGAGCACGATCAGCAGCGGCCGCCCCGGCTACGACACGCCCACCGGCGTGTTCACGGTGCTGCAGAAAGATCGTGACCATCACTCCAACCTCTACAACGACGCGCCGATGCCCTTTCAGCAGCGGCTGACCTGGGATGGCATCGCGCTGCACGCCGGCGGCCTGCCGGGCTACCCGGAGTCCCACGGCTGCGTGCATCTGCCGAGCGAGTTCGCCCGCCACCTGTTCGACGCCTCCAATCTGGGCATGACGGTAGTGGTGGCCAAGGCCGGCGAGGCGCCGGTCTCGCTGGTCCACCCCGGCCCCGCCAGCCCCATCGACCCGCATACCGGCGCCGATATCGACAGCCCGCCGCTGGCCAACGGGCAGCCTTGGGCGTGGGCACTCTCGCCTCCCACTGAAGGGCCGATCTCGATGATCCTCAGCCGCAGCGACCGGATGCTGGTGGTCTACCGCAACGGCATCGAGATCGGGCGTTCCCGGGTCGAGCTGGCCCGCCCCGACGAGCATGGCGGCACCCGTGCCTATATCGTCGAGGGTGGCGCCACCGGGGCATCGGCCAGCACAGCGCCTCCGACGGCGACACAGACCTCGACCACCCCGGCCAGCACGCCGGCGATGCCGAGCTGGATCGCGATCGGTGTACCCGGCGCCGAGCAGCACGCCGGCCAGCGCGTACCCGCCAGCGTGGTCAATCAGGTCAGCCTGCCGGACGCCTTCAAGGCGCACCTGCTACCGCTGCTGGTGCCCGGCAGCGTACTGGTGGCCACCGATGCTCCGCTCAGCGCACGCGGCAGCGGCGAGCATCTGCGGGTGATCGATAGCGTCGGCCCCCGGGGCTGGCTCGACGAGGTCGACACCGCCCGCCATCTCGGTGGTGGCTGAGCCCTGCGCTATCGCCACCAACGATAGTGCCAGGCGATCTCTCATCGACACGGCCACGGGTGTCGGGTTTCCGCGTACGGGTGCGACAATCGCCCACTGGGCGGGCGCCCCCGCGTGGCCTATCGTGGCCATAGCGGGTGCACCCGCGGCCACGGCAGCCGAACCCCGGCGCCAGATCTGACCCCGCCCGACCCGTTCGGGCCTGCAAGGAGGTCGTCATGTTCAAGTCACTGCTGATTCCCATCGACGGATCGCCGGACTCCCATATCGCGCTGAACGTCGCCTGCCAGCTGGCCGCACCGGTCCAGGGCAAGCTGCACCTGCTCAATGTACGTGAGCCTTTCCCGCCCATGCACCAAGGGGAACTGATCAGCGTCGAGGCGGCGCTCAAGGCCGCCTCGGTGGAGACGGCGCAACGCGAAGGCCGTGCGGTACTGGACGCCGCCCTCGATACCCTGCCCTCCTTCCCCGGCTACAACGGCGAATTCGACCTGCTGATCGAGCAGGGCTACCCGACCCGGGTGATCGTCACCGTGGCCGAGCGCCTGGGCGTCGACGCCATCGTCATGGGCAGCCGTGGTCTCGGCCAGCTACAGGGGCTGATGATGGGCAGCGTCTCGCACAAGGTGACCCATCTCGCCCCCTGCCGCGTGCTCTGCGTGCACGAGCCACCGCGCAAGCACGCCCACGCCGCAGAGGGCCAGCCGGTCTGATACCGCCCCCGTGGCTCGCGTAAGGCTTGTCGCGGGGGCGATTCGCCACCATCTTGTCATAAGGCGGTTGAGCAAGAGATCGGCGAGTTCGGAGAGGAGGTATCACCATGGCCGGAGGCTGGGCACACGACGGCGCGGTACAGGACCAGATCGACAGTACCGTGAACGACGGCATCGATGAGGTACGCAGGCGGCTCGAACGGCAAGGCCCGAGCCTGACCCACTGCGAAGAGTGCGAAGAACCGATCCCCCCGGCGCGGCGCGAAGCCGTGCCGGGTGTCAGGCTCTGCGTGGCATGCCAGGCCGAGGCCGACAAGCGCCACACCCACCAGTCCGGTTACAACCGTCGCGGCAGCAAGGATAGCCAGCTACGCTGATCCCTGTCGGTTGGGACTATCGATACGCTCCGGCCGAGCCGGCGGGCGCTGATTTTTGGCACGCTCGCCCAAACAAGCATCGATATTCTTTTTTTCTTTCCGTGAAAACACTGTTAGCCTTGCGTCAATAAACGGGTGTTTAAGTGTTCTTTCCTCCGTTTTGCGATTTCTATTATTAAGTAAGATGCGATAGAAGCGGTACGGTATTACACGGCTTACACTTTTGTAGTATTTCGACGATAGCCGTGACCGTCGCCCCACCAGGTTCATGGTCGCGATCTCGCGATCTTTCTGCCCGGCTGCAGGCAACTCCTGCTACCGGGCGTTTTTTTGTGCTCGCCGTCGCTGCGCGACGTCAAAAACCGCTCCCGGCGGTTTTGTGAGCCCGCCCTCCCCCCGGCAGGCTTCCTGGCCCCCCTCTGAGCGGTCGCTGTGGGGCGTCATGAACCGCTCGCAGCGTTTTCATGCAAAGATTTGCCGTCTACAACTTTTATCGCAGTCCGCCGTTTGCAGCGAGAGGCCCTCGGCTGCCTCGAGAAAAAGCAAATCACACACCTTAACTTCTCGCGCCCACCGCCGATAAAGGCATCACGTTGTTAGAGATACGCGGCAACCTCGGCGCATCTCCCGTGTGGAGCCTTACCCCGAGGACGCCCAACAGGGCCGAGAGGGACCTTCGGCCGCACGCTTTGGGTTGCTCCCTGCGACCGCCTCGACCCGACTGGTCGCACGGGCAACCCCGTCCGCCCTTATCGGGTCTTTTTTGGTCTGACACGCGCCTCACCGAAGCTTACAAAAGACTTCAATTCAGATCTTACTAATATTTTAGAACTACGCCATCCTGAGCCTGTGACTTGGCCAATGAAGTCACGTGTCTCCTATTTCCCTTCATTCGTGATGGGTAGCAATAGGCCCCTCTTTTGCCCGGCTTGGGTGCTGACCTTCGGGTCTGCGTCGGCCGGGATTTTTTCATGCTTTCCCAGCGACCTACGCCCTCATCCTGTCGAATATCACGCCCGGCTCGACGGCCGCGCGACCGTGAATGCCTCCCCGTGTACGGCCTTCAACCCTGCACCTTGAGCGGCCCGGCCTCCTTGAAGCACTCCAGCGCCACCTGGGTGGACACGTCGCGAATCCCCGGCATCGGACTGACCACCGAGGAGAGAAAGTGTGAGAGCGCGGCGAGATCCGCCACCTTCACCTTGAGAATGAAATCGTGACTGCCGGTGGTCGAGTGGCAGTCGATCACTTCGTCACAGGCCAACAGCGAGGCGATCGTCTCCCGCGGCGTGCCCAGCCGCGACTTCTCCATCGACACGGCGATGAAAGCGGTCACCATGAGCCCCAGCGCCTCGGGTGCCAGGCGCAGCGCATAACCTTGGATGACCCCGCTCGCCTCGAGCCGGGCGATCCGCCGCGAGCACTGGCTGGGCGAGAGACTCACACGCTCGGCCAGCTCGGTCAGCGTCTGACGCGGTGAACGCTGCATCGCATGGAGCAGACGACGGTCGAAGGCATCCAGCGCATCCATATTGCATAAACCTTCTGAAAAAGAGTGTCTTTTGCACTTTATGCCGAAAATACGCAAGAGAACACAACCCCGAAGCGGGCTGATCGGCTTACGCTACGCGTGAACTCTCTTCAACATGACTGGAGATGCCAATGCGCCCGACGCTCACCGAGGCCAGGGACCTGGACAGCCGGGACACGCTGGCTGCCTTCAAGGCCCACTTCGCCCTGCCCGACGGCATGCTCTATCTCGATGGCAACTCGCTGGGGGCCCAGCCGCGGGCCGCCCGCGACGCGCTCGATGCGACCCGGGATCAGTGGCGCGATGCCCTGGTCGGTGGCTGGAACCAGGGCTGGTTCGATGCCCCCGAGCGACTCGGTGACCTGCTGGCGCCGCTGATCGGCGCCCGCGCGGGTGAGGTACTGGTCAGCGACAGCATCACCCTCAACCTGTTCAAGCTGCTCGGCTATATCACCGAGTGCCAGGGACGCGCCCGGCCAGTCATCCTCAGCGAAGGCGGCAACTTCCCCGCCGATGGCTATATTGCCGAAGGCTTCTGCCGTAGCGCCGGTTTCGAACATCGCCTCCTGCCCGAGGGGGCACCGCTGGAGACGCACTTGGATACTCAGGTAGCGGTGGTGGTGCTGAGCCAGGTCAACTATCGCACCGGCCAGCTGCGCGACATGGCCGATACCACCCGCCGCATCCACGCCCAGGGCGCCGAGGTGATCTGGGATCTGGCCCACTCGGCGGGCGCCCTGGCGGTCGACCTCCAGGGCAGCGGTGCCCGCTACGCGGTCGGCTGTACCTACAAGTATCTGAATGGCGGTCCGGGAGCGCCCGGCTTTCTCTACGTCCGCGGGGAGTGCCAGCGGGCGGCATGGCAGCCGCTATCCGGTTGGCATGGCCATACCCAGCCCTTCGCCTTCGAAGCCGACTACGCCCCCGCCGCAGGGATGACGCGCTTTCGCACCGGGACCCATTCGGCGCTGGCCTATGCCCCGCTCGAAGCTTCACTGACGCTATGGCAGGAGGTGGACATAGCGGCACTGAGAGCCAAGAGCCTGGCACTGGCCGACCTCTTCCGTGCCTGCCTCACCGACCTGTTCGAGATACATGGTATCGAGGACATCACTCCGCCCCCGGCGCAGCGCGGCAGCCAGGTCGGTTTGATCCAGCGCGAGCACGGCTATGCCATCGTCCAGGCGCTGATCGCGCGCGGCGTGATCGGCGACTACCGCGAACCGGGGCTAATGCGCTTCGGCTTCACCCCGCTCTATCTCAGCCATGTCGATGTCTGGCACGCCGCCGAGCAGTTCCGCGAGGTGGTGGAGAGCGCTGAGTACCGCAACCCACGTTTCCAGACCCGCACGGAGGTGACCTGATGCCAGACAGACAGCGTATCGAAGCCCGCGAGCACGCCCACTCGCCAAGACGCTGGGCGCGAGATGCCGAAAGCACCCTGGCCCACCAGGCCGAGCTGGGGCGCAGGCTGCGCGAGTCGCGTCCGCCGCAACGTCTCGCCTATGGCGACGCGGAATACGCCTGGCTCCATCTACATCTGCCGGAGGGCGACGGCCCCTGGCCGCTGATGATCTTTCTTCACGGCGGCTACTGGAAGGCACTGGACGCCACCGCCACCGACTTCATGGCAGCAGACTGGCTGGCATGCGGCTGGGCCTTCGCCTCGCTGAACTACCCGCTGGCCCCCGCCGCCACGCTGGAGACGCTGATCGAAGAGAGCACCCGCGGGGTGCGCTACCTGCTGGCGCAACAAGAGGCGCTCAACCTGAGCGGCCGAGTGCGTCTCGGCGGTCACAGCGCCGGCGCACATCTCGCACTGATGAGCTGCCTCGCGGCGGAGTGCCCGAAGGCGATCGAGGCGCTATGGCTGATCAGCGGCGTCTACGACCTGCGCCCGCTGCTCGGCACCTCGATCGCTGAGCCTCTCGACCTGGACGAAGCCCGCGCCGAGCGCCTGAGCCCGTTGTGCCTGCCGCTGACCGGCCTGCCACCGCTGGATCTGGTCCACGGCGAGCAGGACCCGCCGGTGTTTCATCATCAGGGCGAGGCGCTCGCGGCCCGGGCCGAACGCGATGGCGTGCCGGCGACGGTGACTCTGCTGCCGGGCCTCGACCATTTCGACATCCTCGAGTATGCCGACAAGGCGCTGGACCTAGGCCAGCCTGACGCCCACTAACTGCCTGACGCAGGCTGTTTGCACGACGCAACCACGCTCGATAGCGACGCCTGGTAGCGACATTTGACGACGACACCCGACAACAACACACGAACAAGGGTAGCCAACATGCACGACGACAATTCGACCCCGCGCGAACGCAGCGCCGTCGATCTGGGTAACGAGCAGCAGGTGCACTGGGACCCGACCATGAGCTACGGCGAGTACCTGGACCTGGCACCGCTGCTCGCCTGCCAGAACCCGATCAGCGACCAACACGACGAGATGCTGTTCGTGATCATCCATCAGGTCTCGGAGCTGTGGCTGAAGCAGTGCCTGCACGAGGCGCACGCGGCGGCGCGGGCAATCAGCGCCGACGAGCTGCGTCCGGCGTTCAAGATGCTCACCCGGGTCGCGCGGATCCAGGCGCAGATGATCAATGCCTGGGAGGTGCTCGCCACCATGACACCGTCCGACTATCTCGCCTTCCGCGACAGCCTAGGCCAGAGTTCGGGCTTTCAGTCCTATCAGTACCGCGAGCTGGAGTTTCTGCTCGGCAACAAGCACCCGCGCCTGGCCGAGGCGCACCGCCGCCACCCCGTCCATTACCAGCGGCTACACGAGGTGCTCGACGCCCCCAGCCTCTACGACGTCTGCCTGCAGCTGCTGGCACGACGCAGCTTCGAGCTACCCGAGGCGACGCTCCAGCGTGACTGGTCGACGCCCTATACCCCCTCGCCCGAGGTCGAGGCCGCCTGGTCGACCATCTATCGCCACGCCGAGCGCTACTGGGATCTCTACGAACTCGCCGAGAAGCTGATCGACACCGAATACAACTTCCACAAGTGGCGCTTCAGTCACATGAAGACAGTCGAGCGCATCATCGGCCAGCGCAGCGGTACCGGCGGCACCTCGGGTGTGGCCTATCTCGAGAAAGCGCTGGCGCTACGGTTCTTCCCGGAACTGTGGTCGGTCAGAGGCGAGCTCTAGGGGAGATGCCCACCCAATCGGGCCTCTCGATCTTGCGGATCGTCTTCGTGATCGCAAACTTCACGCCTCTGTAGCGTCCGTCTCTTTATTACCTCGTGGTAAATCATCCACGGTGCCGTGTCTCGTCTCTTGCTGACATCCGTCTCTGTTCTTACCCAGCGTCATGAAAGTGAAATTGGGCCACCCTAGGCTTGGCGAACTTATTGCCCCTCCATGCAATCACCCAACCAGCAAGAGACTAAAAGAGCAATTTCTGATGAAAAAACCTCTAATTTTTCTACTCCTGACTCTTCTGCCATTCTCTGTTTGCAGTGCACTGGAGCAGCGGCAGGAATCTTCATCCAAGCAGTACGCGTATGGCACCAAATCCACCTATCAGCCGCATGCCTCGCCGGCCAATTACCAGCCCATTCCCAGCGGCTATCATATCGTTTATACCGAACTGCTTTCCCGCCATGGATCACGAGCGTTATCCAGCCCCAAATATGACGTCATCAGCCTGCAAATCTGGCAAGCCGCCAAGGCACAACACGCCTTGACCCCATTGGGTGAACGTCTTGGGCCGGAAATAGAGCGTTTTATGGCAGCCAACCAAAAACTGGGATACGGCAATTTATCCGAGCGCGGCAAACTAGAGCAAACGATGATTGGCGCTCGCCTTGTCGCACGAGACAAGCACCTGTTCGACAACGCGGTACACAACAACCGCCCCATTGATATGGAATATTCAGGCAGGGAGCGCGCAAAAGACAGCGGCCTCGCCTTTATCTCGGGCATGGAATACGAAAACCCCGCCATAGGCGACTTGACCAGCCCGCCCATCATCGACAAAGCCCAGCTCTACTTTCACAAACAGGAAAGCAACCAGTATTATCAGGATTACAAAAAAAAGGACCCAGACCTGCGGGCAACCATCCAGCAGTTGATGAACCTGCCTGAAACGCATGACATGGCACAACAGATGCTGGAGCGGATTTATACGCCGGCCTTCGTGGCGCAGCTAACGGCGGGGAAACTCTCCTTCCTGCCGAAAAACAAGAAAAAGCCCGTCGTTTACAACGACGTTGACGCGGCGATACAGCTATTCAACCTGTACTTGGCAGCGCCCGGGCTTTCTTATGAGGCGGGCAAGCAACCTTGGCAGTTCATCGATTTTGTCACCCCCGCCGAGTCACAATGGTTCACTTATGTGCTCGATGGCAAACACTTCTACGAGAAAGGCCCCAGCTTCAAGGGCACAGACATCACCTATCGCATGGCAAAAGTCCTGGAAGATGACTTCTTCAAGGAGATCAAAGGCATTCAAGATGGCACCAACAAGAAAGCGGCAAAAATCCGCTTCGCGCATGCCGAAACGGTGATACCCTTTGCCGCCCAAATGCGCCTGAAGGGCAGCACTGAAGGCGTTGCGAAAGGCCAGCTATACAGCTACGAAAACAATCCATGGCGCGGCGACTGGGTGTCTCCGTACAGCGCCAATATCCAGTGGGACGTGTATCAGAACAAGGCTGGCACTCTGCTAGTCAGAATGCTGTACAACGAAGAAGAAATTCCGTTCCCGAGCCAGTGCCAGCCAATCCAACCCGGCAGTTACTTTTACCAGTTCACCGAGCTGGAACGCTGCTACGGTGAACAAGCCCAGAGCTGATCCAAGACACAACGAGTCAGCAACAGAGCCAGCCATCAAGCGGCCGCTTGATGGCTGGCTCTTTTTTCAACCATCGCCCCTGGCGGGTTTTCCGATGAGACAGTGACTGTCACAGCTCAATCGGCTGCGCTCAGCCCCATGGCTTTGCCCAGATCGATGCCGAACTGCAGCGCCACCACGACTCCATCATCGTTGAGACGCGGGGCTGCCGGATTGAAGAAGTTGCTGGGGTTGATGATGTACTGCACCGAGGGCTCCAGGAACATGTAAGCCGGCAGGCCGAGATGGTAGTTCGTCTCGAGTCGAAACACGTCTCGGGAGCCCCGCTCGGCAGTGCCGCCATTGGCCACGCGGGCCTCGCGCTGCGCCTCGATCTGGCGACTGCCCAGGCGCGCGTAGCTGGCCTTGATGTTGGCCATGTCAGCGGCTCTATCGAAGGGCTTCAAGTAGGTGAGCCCGGTCTCGATGAACGCCTGGTAGGGTTGGTTATCACCGGGCGCCGCCTCTAGCGAACCGAACACCAGCAGCGCCTGGGGATCTTCGCTGCCGCCCCGGCCACCATCAGGACGCCAGAACGCCTGGCGGAACTTGAACATGGCACCGGCGGTGCCGCGGCCATCGCGCTCGCCGCTACGCGGGTCGTACTGATCACTGGTGTTGTAGAAACCGATGAGCTCGTAGCGGCCGGGATACGCCTCATCCGAGAAGGTCGTCTCGTGCCCTATCGCGGCAAGAATGCTCTCCCCCGCTGAATCCGAAGGGTTCCAGTCGAAGCCATGCCCCTTGTCCAGGTACTGCTGCGGGTCGGATTCGAAGACACCCAGTTTCAGACTCTTGTGGTTGCCGAGCTGAAGCTGCCCGAAGGCGCCCCAGGAGGCATAGGGTGGCGGCAGCGAGCCGGTCGCAAAGTCCCAGATGGGGTCATTGCACGCCACGACACTGGAGCAGTTGTTTTCGAAGAAGTAGCGTCGGGCATTGGTACGCCCCAGCACGGCTTTCAACCTCCCCCCAAAGTAGTTCTGCTCATAAGAGAATTCGGACAGATAGCCGCTGGAAATATCGTTGCGCGCCGGCGCTCCACCAAAATAGCTCCCCGCCGCCCCGGCATACGCAGGCGGCGTCGGCTGTCCGACGTTATGGTTGCCAGGGAAGAACGTATATTCCAGATGGAAGGTCGCATCGGGAATATTCAGCATCCGCTGCAGGTCGAAGTCGGCCCCTGCAAAGATATTGTTGGTGACGGCGTGGCTACCCTGTCTGGGTCCAGTAGAAGGGTTGCCGACCCACAGGGACCAGAGCGAGAGATGCGGCGTGATACCGGCAGCCTCCAGCCCACTGCCCAGATCGCTGAAGATGGGTTTTCCCTGGGTATAACGCGGCGCCTTCTGATTATCGTCGAGCCGCGCCGAGATTTCCGACTGCTGTGCCCAGGCATCGAACGAGAAAGCCATGATCACGGCTGCCGAGAGCATCGGCTTGGCCAGCGTCATCATGCGGGAGAGCGACGCGGGCCGAGCCTCGAGGCCGCGCTGGTGATTGGCGTGAAGACGTGCATAAGGTGAGGACATTATTATTATCCTTGTCATCGATTGAGTTGCGTTGAACGCAGCACTGACGAGCGCAAAAGTTTTCAAATACGGCCCGGGCTTTAGACATGCCCTAGGCTTTACGAAAACTCGGCGAGCGCCGGCAGTTTTCGCGCAAAACCTAGGCGAGCGCGGCCTGGGACCGCCGGGCCAACACCACCGGCGCCGTCTCCTCGAGCCCCATGGCGAGGAAACCGGCCACGACGCAGATAACGCTCATCAGCCAGAGCGGCGCCGCATGCCCGGCGATATCCGCCGCAGCCCCGGCCACCGTGGGCAGGATGCCGCCGCCGAGCACTTCACCCACCCCGCAGACGAAACCGAGCGCCGTGGCGATATAGCGCGGATCTACCGTCTCGGAGGGGACGATGGCCATGAACAGCGGGAAGATGCCGTTCAGTGACCAGCCGAAGAAGAACAGAATGGCGAGGATGAAGGCACTGCCCTGGAAGTACATGGCGCCCAGGGTCAGAATCAGCCCCATGAACGGAGTGATGATCATCACCGGCTTGCGACCGATCCGGTCGGAGATCCCGCTGACCACGAAGCTGCCCACGGCGGCGGAGATCCCCAGCACACCCATCAACCAGCCCATCTCCTGGGGCGAGTAGCCGCGCACGCTGGTGAGATAGATCGGCATGAAGGACCAACAGACCACCAGATAGCCGATCAGCAGGATCGCCATCAGCGAGCAGATCAGCATGTTCCGATGGGCGAGCATCTCGCGGATACTCGGCCGACGTGGCGCCGGCCGTTCGGCCACGGTGGCCGGCACCGATGCCGTGCCGGGCTCGCGCATCAACCACCAGATCAGCCCGGCGGCGAGCAGCCCGGGCACGCCGGCGAGAAAGAACGCCTCGCGCCAGCCGAAGGCCGTGGCGACGGCAACCAGCACCACCGGCGCGGCAAAGGAGCCGAGCAGGTTGGAGCCGAAGTTCTGCATCACCCCCATGGCCACGCCGCGACGCTTGGGAGAGACTTCTATCGCTGTCACCGTCTGCGAGATCGGCAGGATGGGCCCCTCGGCGATCCCCATGAGCAGCCGCGCACCGAGCAGCAGCAGGAAGGAGGTGGCGAGCCCGGTCAGGAAGGAGCAGAGGGAGAAGATGAGCGTGGCGATCACGAGAAAGATCTTTCGCCGCCCGCTGCGGTCGGATATCGCCCCGAAGATCAGGCCGGAAATGGCCCAGGTGATCGAGAGCGCAGAAGCGGTCAGGCCGATTTCGGTATTCGACAGCCCGAGATCGGGCTGGACGAACGGCATCAGAAAATTGAGCGCATTCCTGTCGAAGAAGACGATACCGAAGTTCAAGCTCAGCAGGCCCACCAGCAGGATCTGATAGCGGGAACTGCGGCGCGCATTGGGTGAAACGTCAGTCGTGATGTCAGCGTTGTTGTTGTTCATGGCTGATGAGCACCTTGCATTGGCGAGTACGGCTTTTCAGGGCCTCGAATACCGTTGGCACGTTGGCGAGCGGCACCGTCTCGGTGATCAGATGACGCGGTTCGACCGCGCCGGCATCGAGCACATCCAGGGCACTTTCGTATTCACGTCGGGAGAAGAAGGCAGCGGTCTGCAGGCGTATCTCCTTCGACAGAGCGGCGAAGGGCACGAACGCATCCGGCCGGGTGCAGAGGCCGAGAAGCAGAATGGTGCCGTGGGGCCTGACCTGTTCGATGGACTGGGCAATCAGCCCGGGCACGCCGGCACACTCGAAGACGATATCCGCCTCACCGCCGAGCTGGCGTGTGGCCGCGGCCACCGGCTCATCCGGCGCACAGACGAAGCCGGTAGCGCCCATCTCACCGGCCCGCGCCTCCTGATAACGGGCGATATCCTGGACCACCACCTGCTTTGCCCCGAAGCGGCGCGCCCAGAACGCGACCGCCAGGCCGATGGGGCCGGCGCCGATGATCAGCACGCGATCACCGGGGCGCATCTCGGAAAGGCGAACCCCGTGGAGCGCCACCGCCAGCGGCTCGACGATCGCCCCGTCACTCGTGCTCACGCCCTCGGGCAGCGGGATGCACTGGCGCGCTGCAGTGGCCGCATACTCGCCATACCCCCCACCCTCGAGCACCATCTGCTGACACCAGGCCGGCTCCCCGGAGAGGCAGGAGAGACAGCGCCCGCAGCTGCGAAACGGCATCACCGAGACCCGTTGCCCCGGGCGCAATGTCGTCACCTCGTTGCCGCAGGCGACGATCTCGCCGGCGTACTCGTGGCCCAGCACATCTCCAGGGCAGAGGCCGAACACGGCATCTTCGGTCATGTGCAGATCGGAGCCGCAGATGCCGCAGCGCTGCACCTCGACGACCACCTGGTCAGGGCTCGGCGTGGGGTCGGGCAGCTCCCGGATCTCCAGCGGCCGATGCAATTCGTTGAAGACGGCAGCACGCATCAGCCGACCCTCCCCAGTGAGGTCCCGCCATCGATGACCAGTTGCGCCCCCGTCATGTACGAGGAGGCATCCGAGGCCAGATAGAGGGCGAGCGCCTTGATCTGCTCGGGTTCCGCCAGTTGCCCCAGCGGCACCTTGGCATCCCAGCTCCGGCGCACCTCCGGATCCTTCAGCCAGCCGCCGCCGATATTGGTGACGAAGCCACCCGGCGCGATGGTATTGACGCGAATGCCGAACTCGGCGAGCTCCAGCGCCAGCTGGCGCACCATATGGGAGACACCGGCCTTGGCCGGCATATAGGGCAGCCCCACCACCGGCTCGGTGATGATGGCGGCATTCGACGAGGTGACGACGATGGCACCGCGGCGCTGGGGCTTCATGTAGGTCGCCGCCAGGCGCAGGGTATTGAAGGTGCCGGTCAGATTGATCGCGATCGTGCGATCCCAGCGCTCGGGGTCGAAGGTATCGACCTGCCCCTCTTCGTTGCGCCAACCACCCGGGTTCCAGAACCCGGCGCCGGGGTCGACCCCCGCATTGGCGAAGACGATATCCAGGCCGTCGAAGCCCCTTACATGAGCCTCGAACACCTCGGCGCTCTGCGCCCTATCGGCCACATCGAGGGCCTGTGCCTGCACCGTGAAACCCTGCTCCCTTAGCCTCGCCGCTTCACGCTCCGCGGCGTCGATATCGATATCCGCCAGGGTGACGCTGGCACCGTTTTCCGCCAGCACCTCGACATAAGCCAGCCCCAGACCCGAGGCGCCACCTGTAACCAGCGCCGAACGCCCCTCGACGCTGAACTGTTCGAAAAAGCGCATGGGCATTCCCTCACAGAAACAGCTGTTCGTTGATGGGAATGCCGTGGGCTTCGCAGTAGGTCACGTAGTGATTGATGAACCAGAAAACGTCCAGGGTCTCTGCCCATTCGCCCTGTTCATCGAAGAACTCATTCGCCCCCTGCATCCAGAACAGCGCCTTCATGCCGTTCGGCTCGTCAGTCACCAGGGTATGCGCCTGGCCGGGCATTTCGGTGATGAATTCGCCGGGGCCGCAGACCCAGTCGTACTCCAGATAGCGGAAAGTCCCCTCCATGCCCACTGCCCAGACCATGCCACGGTGGCGGTGCGTACCGATCACGCCCGGGCCCTTGATCCACAGGATATTGCAGTAGACGTTGTTGCGAACATCGAACGCGAGATGGCGAATTGCGGCGTTATCGCCAAAGGGAACCCAGGGGCTCTCCGCCTCCGAGAGTCCGACATAGCTCCCCTCGCGCCCGAAGCGATCCTGCATCGCTTTCATCGGTTCCGGTACTTCGACGATGCGATAAGCCGTGCTGGCAGGTGCGTTGGACATGGTCTTTCTCCTCTCATGATGGAATCGGTCTGCTTCCCATCAACACGGAGCAAGCCACATGCCATCGACGTACAGGCGTAGACCTATGTCTAGGTACGCCGTCTAAGCCGCCGCAAGATAAGCAAAAAACACCCCACTCAAAAGACCAATGGATAACGGCGGCACGTCGCGCATTTTATTAAGATTGATAAAATTCATCATTTTTATAAAAAACGACAGATGAAAATCGAAAATCACGCCCATTTTCTGCGACTTTGGTAGGGTAAATTCATGCCAAGGAAACTGCGTCTCTCGGAAATAACGGAAATAACTGATCAAGAAAAATCTATAAAAGATACGCTGCATGCCGGAGATCCGCCGACGTTATACGACCTGACAGAGAGCTTGCGATTTACGCCCAACGATGGCCGGATCTGGTTCGATACCCGCCGCATGTTGCTGTTCGGCGCCCACTCCTTCGGCGCCCTGCGGCGCGAGCTGATCGAAACCCTGGGCCCTGCGGGGGCACGCGACCTGCTGATGCGCGTCGGCTTCTCGGCCGGCGCCTCGGATGCCGCCTTCGTGCGCAAGCACTGGGCGGATAGCGACGATGCTGGGGTGTTGAGTGCGGGTGAGCGCTTGCACGCGGTGATGGGCATGGTGAAGGTCGAGACCATCCGCCGCGACCATGACATCCCCAACGGCACCTTCAATGCCGAGTTCCTGTGGCACGACTCCGTCGAGGCCGCCGAGCACCTCAAGGCGCACGGGCTCTCCGCGGAACCGGTGTGCTGGATGCAACTCGGCTATGCCAGCGGCTATGCCAGCGCCTTCTACGGCAAGCGCGTGATCTACCGGGAGCTCGAGTGCGCCGGCTGCGGCGCCGCGCACTGCCGGATCGTGGGGGAGACGACCAGTGAGCGCATGGAAGCGAACGACGATCTCGACTGGCTGCGGCTCGACCGCCAGCGGCTGCCGACCGCCGCAACATCGAGCCGAGCCACACGCCGGCCCCCCGCAGCGCCCTCTTCCGCGCCCCGGGGGGCCGCCACCAGGGCCAATGCCCCTGAAAGCAACGTCCCTGAAAGCAACGCCCAGCAGATCGTCGGTGTCTCGGCTGCTGTCAGCATCGCCCTGCAGAAGATCGAGCGGGTCGCCCCCACGCCGGCCACGGTGCTGCTCAACGGCGAATCGGGGGTGGGCAAGGACCTCTTCGCCAACGCCCTGCACCGCAGCAGCCTGCTGGCCGAAGGCCCCTTCGTCGCGCTCAACTGCGCGGCGATTCCCGATACGCTGATCGAAGCCGAACTGTTCGGCGTGGAGAAAGGCGCCTTCACCGGCGCCGAGCGCAGCCGCCCCGGGCGCTTCGAACGCGCCGACGGCGGCACTCTGTTTCTCGACGAGATCCCCTCGCTGAGCCTGGAAGCCCAGGGCAAGCTGCTGCGCACGCTACAGGATGGCGAGATCGAACGGGTCGGTGGCAGCCAGCCGATCCGGGTCGACGTGCGTATCGTCGCCGCCGCCAACAGGGATCTGTTCCAGGAGGTGCAGGCCGGGCGCTTCCGCGAGGACCTCTACTACCGCCTCAACGTCTTCCCGATCCGACTGCCGCCACTGCGGGAGCGACGCGACGATATTCCGCTGCTGGTCGAGCACTTCTCGCGCCACTACGCCGAGCGCTACCGGAAAGCGATCACCGGCCTGACGCGCAAAGCCTCCGATGCCCTGCTCGCCTACGACTACCCCGGCAATGTGCGCGAGCTGCAGAACCTGGTGGAGCGCGGGGTGATCAACGCCCTGGATGGCGGGCCGATCGACGCCTTTCATCTGTTCGAGGACGCCGGCTTCTCCTCCAGCCCCGGCGCCAAGCTCAGAATCAACGCCGCGGGCGATCTCGAGACCGCCGAGCGCGAAGCTGTCTCGCTACCCCGTTCCCCGGGAACCCCTACCGCGAGCCACAC
Source organism: Salinicola sp. RZ23 (assembly GCF_003206675.1). Taxonomy (NCBI): domain Bacteria; kingdom Pseudomonadati; phylum Pseudomonadota; class Gammaproteobacteria; order Oceanospirillales; family Halomonadaceae; genus Salinicola; species Salinicola sp. RZ23. The sequence goes on along the minus strand of NZ_PZJK01000009.1, from coordinate 18,692 downwards.
CGAAGACGCCGAGAAAGAGCGGGAAATACAGCGACTCGAGCGCGTGCTCGGCAATGCCGAAGGCAACGTCTCCCGGGCCGCCCGCGACCTGGGCATCACCCGGGCCAAGCTGGCCTATCGGCTGCAGAAGCTGGGGCTGGATCCCAGTCGGTACCGGTACCCCAATGACACATGAGCGGGGACGCGATGTGCTGCCGACGAGATGAGGTGAATTGGCCTGGCGCTGATCAGCAAAGCCGCTGAGGCAGGCGCGTGGCGGCCTGTGGGTAGGTAGCCTCACGCCATGTGAGGCATGGCAACATGCCTAACGGAGGGTCACTTGTTGGACCGGATCGTCGATAGCGCCCTCCTCCACTCATGAGCAAGAGACGCAGGTAGCGGACCTTGCCCGCCACCCGCGCCCCTGCCAGCTCAGGCGCCTTTTTGCTCGGCCATCACGCCGCCCCCAGCGGCGGCAGAGCGCCTGCCCGGACCAGACGTGCCGGTCTCCTGGGCGCTCGCCGCAACGAACTCTGGATAGGCCAGCATGCCGCATTCATGCAAGTCCATGCCCTCCAGCTCTTCCTGCTCGCTGACACGTAGCCCCACTACTGCCCGGATAACCCATAGGACGGCAAAACTAGCACCGAACATCCAGGCGAAGATCACCACGGTGCCGATCAATTGCACGGAGAGCGTCGCCTCGGGGTTGGAGAACAGCACGGCCAGGATGCCCCAGATGCCCGCCGTGCCGTGCACGGAAATGGCGCCCACTGGGTCATCGAGCTTCAAGCGATCCAGGCCCACCACCGACATCACCACCAGAGCACCACCCACGGCGCCGATCAGCACCGCCAACCCCGCCGACGGCAGCAGCGGCTCGGCGGTGATGGAGACCAGCCCGGCAAGGGCACCATTGATGATCATGGTCATGTCGGTCTTGCCGAACATGGCGCGTGATACCAGGGCCGCGACGACCATGCCGGCGGCCGCGGCGGAGTTGGTGTTGACGAAGATCCGCGCCACCGCGTTGGCGTCGTCGAGGCTGGCGATCTTGAGCATGGAGCCACCGTTGAAGCCGAACCAGCCCATCCAGAGGATGAACATACCCAGCATGGCGATCGGCAGGTTGGCACCGGGAATGGCCCGCACCTCGCCCTTCGGCCCGTAACGCCCCTTGCGCGGGCCAACCAAGATCACCGCTGCCAGCGCCGCCGCCGCGCCCGCCATGTGCACCACCACCGAGCCGGCGAAGTCCTGGAAGCCCATGGCATCGAGGAAACCGCCGCCCCACTTCCAATAGCCTTCCACCGGATAGATCACCGCCACCATGACCACGGCGAAGATCAGGAAGGGCCACAGCTTCATGCGCTCGGCGATCGCCCCGGAGACGATCGACATGGTCGCCGCCGCGAACACCGCCTGGAAGATGAAGTCAGCCATGCCGGAATAGTAGGGCGCGCCTTCCCCAGCCGAGATGTCCGCCAGCGTATTGTCCCCACCGAGCATGAACTGCAGGCCCGGAATGACGCTACTGATCGCCTCGGACGGATACATCACGTTGTAGCCGACCACCAGGAACACCAAACAGGCGATGGCGTACAGAAGGGCGTTCTTGGTCAGGATCTCTACCGTGTTGCGAGACCTCACCAGACCCGACTCGAGCATGGCGAAGCCGCAGGCCATGAACATGACCAGGGCCGTACACATCAGAAAGTAGAAGGTATCCAGGGCGTAGCCCAGTTCCAGGGTCGCATCTATCATTGTCAGTGCCTCTTAGTTGTCATTGTTCGTATCAAGAGTCGACAACCGGATCGCGGTGTTGCCGGGCAAGCCGGTCGACGGCGTTCTTGCGGGCGTCATCGGGCGTTACTATCTAGCGCTATCGATGGGGTAAGGTCGGTGCGCCTGAGCGCCGAAGGCATCTCTGCCCCCGGTGCTTGACGGTGGTCATGCAGGCATATCGGAGTCGCCTAGAAACGCTGCCCGGGGACCCAGTCGGTGCCAGCCAGCGGCACCCGCGCCATGGCCGCCGCTTCGACGTTGAGGGCCACCAGGTCCTCGGGCTCCAGATGATGAAGATGCGACTTGCCGCAGGCCCGAGCGAGGGTCTGGGCTTCCAGAGTCAGCACCCGCAGGTAGTTGGCCAGGCGCTTGCCGGCCGCCACCGGATCGAGGCGCTGGCTCAGTTCCGGGTCCTGGGTGGAGATGCCCGCCGGGCACTTGCCCTCCTGGAAGTCGTCATAGAAGCCGGCAGCCGAACCCATTTGGCGATACTCCTCATCGTAGCGCGGGTGGTTGTCGCCCAGCGCGATCAGGGCCGCCGTGCCGATGGCGACCGCGTCGGCACCCAGGGCGATGGCCTTGGCCACGTCGGCGCCGTTGCGAATCCCCCCCGAGACGATCAACTGCACCTCGCGATGCACGCCCATCTCCTGGAGTGCCTGGGCTGCCTGGGGAATGGCCGCCATGGTCGGAATGCCGACGTGCTCGATGAACACTTCCTGAGTGGCCGCAGTGCCGCCCTGCATGCCATCGAGCACCACCACATCGGCCCCGGCCTTCACCGCTAGCTTGACGTCGTAGTAGGTGCGGGTGGCGCCAACCTTGATATAGATCGGCACCTGCCAGTCGGTGATCTCGCGCAGCTCGGCGATCTTGATCGCCAGGTCATCGGGGCCGGTCCAGTCCGGGTGGCGACAGGCGCTACGCTGGTCGATGCCCTTGGGCAGGGTGCGCATCTGCGCCACGCGGTCGGAGATCTTCTGGCCCAGCAGCATGCCGCCGCCGCCGGGCTTGGCGCCCTGGCCCAGCACCACCTCGATGGCATCCGCCTTGCGCAGGTCGTCCGGGTTCATCCCGTAGCGCGATGGCAGGTACTGATACACCAGCTTGGTCGACTCACCGCGTTCCTCGGCGGTCATGCCGCCGTCGCCGGTGGTGGTCGAGGTACCGACCTCGGAGGCGCCGCGGCCCAGCGCCTCCTTGGCCTGGGCGGACAGGGCCCCGAAGCTCATGCCGGCGATCGTCACCGGGGTCTCGATGACCAGCGGTTTCTTGGCGTGGCGGGTGCCGAGCGTGACCCGGGTGTCGCACTTCTCGCGATAGCCCTCGAGGGGGTAGCGCGACATGCTGGCGCCGAGGAACAGCAGATCGTCGAAATGCGGCACCTTGCGCTTGGCGCCCCAGCCGCGAATATCGTAGATCCCGGTCTCGGCGGCGCGCTGGATCTCGTGGATGACGTCTCGGCCGTAGGTGGCCGACTCCCGCAGCGTGGGGTTGGAACTGTAATCGGTCATGGCAGGCTCCTGATCAGTAGGCCGAGGCGTTGTCGACTTTGAAGTGGTAGAGTTCGCGAGCCGACCCGTAGCGCCGGAAGTCGGCGGGATCTTCGTCGATACCGGCCTGCTCGAGCAGCGCGGCCAGCTCCTCCTGATGCTCGGCGCGCATCGGCTTCTCGATACAGTCGGCGCCGAGCGTGCCGACCCGGCCCTTGACGTAGAGACGCGCCTCGTAGATCGAATCCCCCAGTGCATCGCCGGCATCGCCGCACACCACCAAACGCCCGGCCTGCCCCATGAAGGCGCTCATCGGGCCGATATTGCCTTTGACCACGATGTCCACCCCCTTCATGGAGATGCCGCAGCGCGCTGCGGCATTGCCCTCGATGATCAGCAGGCCACCGTGTGCCGTGGCCCCGGCCGACTGGGAAGCATCGCCGGTGACGCGCACCGTGCCGGACATCATGTTTTCCGCCACGCCGACCCCAACGTTGCCATGCACCGTGACGCTGGCACGCTGGTTCATGCCGGCGCAGTAGTAGCCGGCATGGCCATCGATATCGACACTGATGTCGTCGTTCAGCCCGCAGGCGATGTTGTGCGCACCGTCGGTATTGGTGACCCGCCACTCGCGGATGTCGCTGAGCATCTCACCATCGTGCAGCGACTGGTTGAGCGCTCGCAGGCTCTGTTCGGCAAGATCAACGGTCTTCATCATCATGCAGCCTCCACCTTGGCGCCATCGTGTTCCCAGACATAGATCGTGGCCGGCTCGGGCTCCCAGACCCGGGCCTGCTGGATACCCGGCAGCCCGGCCAGGGCGCGGTACTCCGATGCCATGGCCACGTAGTCCTCGGTCTCGGCGATCACCGCTGGCTTGCAGGAGATCGGATCGCGGACCACGGCGAAGCCGTCACGGGTACCGATGGCGAACGTGAAGAAGCCATCCAGATCCTTCAGGGCCCCCTTGAGCGCCTGACTCAGGGAGTCTCCCTTGGCCAGACGCCAGGTCAGATACCCCGCCGCCACCTCGGAGTCGTTATCGGTCTCGAAGACGATTCCTTCCCGCCGGAGCTTGTCGCGCAGACGGTTGTGGTTGGAGAGCGAGCCGTTGTGCACCAGGCACAGATCGAGCCCCGTCGAGAAGGGATGGCTGCCCTGCAGCGTCACCGCACTCTCGGTGGCCATGCGGGTGTGCCCGATGGCGTGGCTGCCCTTCATGCCCTTGAGGTTGAAGCGCTCGGCGATGGTAGCTGGCAGTCCCACGCCCTTGAGGATCTCGATGCTCTGGCCCGCGCTCAGCACCCGGACCCCGGGCGCCTGCTCGGCGAGCCAGGCGCGCAGCTCGGCCTCAGGGGCGGCCAGCTTGAAGACCGCCACGCTGGCGTTGCGATACCAGTCGTCGACGCCAGCAAAAGCCGCGCCCAGCCGGTCGGCCAGATTGGCCCAGTCGTAGTCGGCGTCATCGCTCTGCAGCGTCAGCTTGATGCCGGCGTCGTACTCGTCGCCGTAGATCGAAAAGCCGGCGCTGTCCGGCCCGCGCTCGGTCATGGCGACCAGCATCGGCTCGAATAGCGCACCCAGGCGGCTCTCCCACGACGGGTTCTTGAGGTAGAGCCCCACGATTCCACACATAGCATTGTCCTCTCTGCGCTCGCCGTTCGCGGCGAGTTCGGGTCTATCGTTGATCAGAAGAATTCGGCGTAGCGCTCGATCTCCCAGGCCGAGACCTGGCGGCTATAGGCGGTCCACTCCTCGCGTTTGACGGCGATGAACTCGTCGACCAAGCCAGGTCCGATCACCTCGCGCAGAACGGTGTCCTCCGCCAGGGCGTCGATGGCCTCCTTGAGCGACTGGGGCAGAATGCCGATGCCTTCCTCCCGGCACTGCTCGGCGCTCAGCGAATACAGGTTGATGTTGTGCGCCTTGCCGGGGTCGAGTTGGCGGTCGATACCGTCCAGGCCGGCGGCGATCAAGGCGGCGTGCACCAGATAGGGGTTGCAGCCGGCATCGGGCAGGCGGAACTCCAGGCGGCCGTAGGGCACCCGGACCATCGCCGAGCGGTTGTTGTCGCCATAGGCGATGAACACCGGCGCCCAGGTCGCGCCACTGTTGGAGCCGCCGTTCACCAGCCGCTTGTAGGAGTTGACGGTGGGCGCAGCAAAGGCACACAGCGCCGGTGCGTGATGCAGCAGCCCGGCCAGGAAGTGGTAGGCGGTGCGCGACAGGCCCAGCCCCTGGGGATCGCTGTCGTCACCGAAGACGTTGTGTCCGTCGCCATCGCTGATCGAGAGGTGGAAGTGCATGCCGTTGCCTGGGCGATCGGCATGCGGCTTGGGCATGAAGGAGCAGACCATGCCGAGATCGTTGGCGATCTCGCCGGCCGCCATGCGCACGAAGGTAAAGCGGTCCGCCGAGGTCAGCGCATCGCTGTAGGTGTAGTTGATCTCGAACTGGCCATTGGCGTCCTCATGATCGATCTGGTAGACGTCGAAATCGACCGCCTGGAGCGCCTCCACCAGGCGTTCCAGGAACTCGCGGGAACGCGATAGTCCCTTGTAGTCGTAACAGGGCTTGGCCAGGGTATCGCTATCGTCGACCGCCAACAGCTCACCCTCCGGCCCACGCTTGAACAGCGAGAACTCCGGCTCCAGCCCGGTGTTCAGCGTCCAGCCCTTCTCTGCCAGTCGTTCCAGCTGCTTGAGCAGCACCACGCGGCTGTCGTACTCGTAGGGCTGATCGTTGACATGACCGTTGCAGACCAATCGCGCGTATCCCGGCTGCCAGGGCACCAGCGACAAGGTCGCGAGATCGCCACGGGCCATGAAGTCAGGTCCGTGGGGCTCCATGCCCAGGCCACTGACCGCGAAACCGGCGAAGCCGGCGCCCTTCTCGACCACATCCATCAGGCAGTTGGCCGGCACCGACTTGGTCTTGGCAGCGCCGTGGATGTCCACGAACTGAGCGAGCAGGTAGCGGACATCGTGCTCCTCGAGTAGTTGCTTGGCGGCTTCAGGCGTCATGTCAGGTCTCCTTCATGCGTGGCGAGTACCGGGAACGACATGGCGCTCTCCTGAGCCATCGGACTTTGCCGACGCCATGCAGGCTACGCCACGCACCCAATTCCCATCAAGAAATTTTATTTCTCTTTAAGAAAGCACCTTGCATGCCAGAACCGCTGCGGCGCCCGATAAAATTCACGGTAGGGCCGCTAGGAACCTGATTTACAGGCAGTAAAAAGTTTCTGCTGTGGGTTCTGGCGGTCGTCTCTGCTCTCGCTCTCCTGTCTCTGCCACCTGCATTGACCTCGCCATCGCCTCACGACGGTGCAAGCAGCGCCCTGACGCACCCTTATCGCTCAAGCCGAGGCCCCACGCTCTCGTCCTCCGGCCCAGGGAGACGTGCCTCATCGGCCGAATGAAAACCGCAACTACTTGTTTATCAGGGATTAACGGGCGTTTCCGGTATACACCCAACGATATGGCACGACGAAACTGGCAAGCTTGTTGCTTGACTAAAGGGAATCTTTTTTTCTTTTCAGGAAAACTCGATTACCGCATCATCTGGCCCGGAGAGCCCTTCGAGATCACCGAGACACCCGAGCGCATCGCCAAGGGCCGAGCCCGATATCCACTGCCGGGGCGCCAATACCGACACCCCGGCCACGTCCCGCCCAAGACAAGAGGAAGGCAACACATGGTCCCGACAGACGACAGCTACATCATCAAGATCTCCTGCCCCGCCACTTCCGGCATCGTCGCCGCCGTGACCTGCTTTCTCACCGAGGGACAGTGCTATATCAGCGAGCTCGCCCAATACGACGACGAGGCGCTAGGCCGCTTCTTTCTGCGCGCCAAGTTTCGCTTCAACGACGGCGTGAAGGGCGATATCGAGACACTCAAGGGCGACTTCGCCGGCGTCGCCGAGGACTTCGACATGGAGTGGGCCATCTATCACGATGCCCAACCCATGCGCGTGCTGCTGATGGTCAGCAAGTACGACCACTGTCTGGGCGACCTGATGTACCGGCAGCGCAAGGGGGAGCTGGACATGGAGATCACCGCCATCGTCTCCAACCACCTTGATCTGCGCCCGATGGCGGAGCGTGAAGGCATCCGTTTCGTCTACCTGCCAGTCACGCAGGACTCCAAGGCGCGCCAGGAACAGGCGCTGATGGAGATCGTCGAGGAAACCGGCACCGAGTTGGTGGTGCTGGCTCGTTACATGCAGATCCTCTCCGACGACCTGTGCCAGAAGCTCTCCGGCCGCGCGATCAACATCCACCACTCCTTCCTGCCCGGCTTCAAGGGCGCCAAGCCCTATCACCAGGCCCATGAACGCGGGGTCAAGCTGATCGGCGCCACCGCCCACTATGTAACCTCGGACCTCGACGAAGGCCCGATCATCGAGCAGGAGGTCCAGCGGGTCGATCACACCTATCGCCCCGAGGACCTGGTCGCGGTCGGCCGCAATACCGAGACCGTCGCCTTGTCCCAGGCGGTCCGCTACCACCTTGAGCATCGTGTCTTTCTCGACCAGAACAAGACGGTGATCTTCCGATGAGTACGACAACGCCCGAAACGCCCCTGACGACATCCATCGATGGCAAGGCCTGTGCCGAGCGCGTGCTCGACGAGGTCGCCGACGACGTCGCCCGTCTCGCCGACGAAGGCATCATCCCCGGCCTGGCCGTGATACTGGTGGGGGAGGATCCCGCCAGCCAGATCTATGTGCGCAACAAGATCCGCAAGGCAGAAGCGGTCGGTATCCGTTCGCTGGAGTACCGCTTCGACGACACCCTGCCCCAGGCGGAACTGCTCGCGCTGATCGCCCAGCTCAACAACGACCCCGAGGTCAACGGCATCCTGGTGCAGTTGCCGCTGCCGGCAAATATCGACGAGGCATCGGTGATCCAGGCCATTCTGCCGGCCAAGGACGTCGACGGCTTTCATCGCCAGAACGCCGGTGGGCTCTGGCAGGGGTTGCCCTCCTTGGCGCCCTGCACGCCCACCGGCTGCCTGCGGCTGCTGCGCGAGACCTGCGGCGAGCTGACCGGCAAGCACGCGGTGGTGATCGGCCGCTCCAACATCGTCGGCAAACCCATGGCCGCGCTGCTGCTCGATGCCGACTGCACGGTGTCGCTGCTGCACTCGAAGAGCCGCGACGCCGCCGCCCTGTGCCGCCAGGCCGATATCATCGTCGCCGCCGTGGGGCGCCCCGGGATGGTCGATGCCAACTGGCTCAAGCCCGGCGCCGTGGTCATCGATGTGGGCATCAACCGCATCGAGTCCGAGACCGGCGGCGAACGCCGTACGCGCCTGGTCGGTGATGTCGACTTCGCCGCCGCGAGCCAGGTGGCATCCGCCATCACCCCGGTGCCCGGCGGGGTCGGGCCGATGACCATTGCCTACCTGATGCAGAACACCGTCACCGCCACGCGGCTACAGCGCCACCAGGCGTCCGCCGCAGAACCGGCCTGAGCGACCATCTCCTGGGAGTCCCCCATGCCTTTCGCCTTACTGAAGTACGGTCTGTCGTCCGACTATCCCGCCGAACAGGATCTGCCACCGCCCAAGGCGCTCGCCGCCAGCTATGACGTGGTGATCATCGGTGGCGGTGGACACGGCCTCGCCATTGCCTACTACCTGGCCAAGTACCACGGCATCACCAAAGTCGCGGTGCTGGAGAAGGCCTACCTCGGCGGCGGCAACACCGCGCGCAACACTGCGGTGATCCGCTCCAACTACCTGACCTCTGAAGGGGTCCGCTTCTATGCCGAGTCGGTGAAGCTGTTCCAGAACCTCTCCCACGAGTTCGACTTCAACATCATGTATTCGGAACGCGGCCAGCTCACCCTGGCCCACACCGATGCCACGGTGCGCGCCTTCCGCCAGCGGGCCGAGGTCAACAAGCATTTCGGGGGGCGCACGGAGATGATCGACCGCCAGCAGATCGCCGAGCTGGTGCCGACGCTCAACCTCGACCCGGGCCATCTGCCGGTGCTCGAAGGTCTCTGGCACCGGGATGGCGCCACCGCACGCCATGACGCCGTGGCCTGGGGCTACGCCAAGGAGGCGGCCAAGCGCGGCGTGGAGATTCATCAGTTGACCGAGGTCGAAGACCTGATCATCGAAGGCGGGCGCCTCACCGGCGTCAAGACCAACCGCGGCACGGTGCGCTGCGGCTGCGCGGTACAGGCCGTGGCCGGCCACAGCTCGGTGCTGGCCGCCAAGGCCGGCTTTCGCCTGCCGATCGTTTCTTACCCGCTGCAGGCCATGGTCACCCAGCCGGTCAAACCGTTCCTCGACCCGCTGGTCAGTTCATCGGCGCTGCACTGCTACGTACAGCAGACCAGCCGTGGCGAGGTGGTCTTCGGCGGCGGCTCTGATCCCTACCCGCTCTATGCGACCCGCTCGACGCTGGAGCTGAAAGAGAGCCTGATCGCCAGCGCCGTCGAGATGTTTCCTTTCCTGGCCAAGGCCCGGCTGATGCGTCAGTGGGGCGGGATCACTGACATGACCCCGGATTACAGCCCGATCATGGGCGAGAGCCCCGTCGAGAACTATTACCTCGACGCCGGCTGGGGCACCTGGGGCTTCAAGGCCACGCCGATCTGCGGCCAGACCATGGCGGAGCTGATCGCCGGCGGGGGCAAGGTGCCGGAACTGATCCGCCCGTTCCATCTGGCGCGTTTCGCCAACTTCCAGCAGGTCAACGAGATGGGCGCCACGGCGGCCAGCCACTGACGCTTCACTGCAGACCGAACGGGACATCACACCATGAAGATCCTCCACTGCCCGCTCAACGGGCCACGCAACATCAGTGAATTTATCTACGGCGGGGAGTTGAAGACGATGCCCGACCCAGCCACCTGCAGCGACCGCGAGTGGGCCGACTACGTCTTCTATCACGACAACCTGCCGGCGGTGGTCACCGAATGGTGGTTTCACAGCGCCAGCGGCTACTGGTTCCTGGCCGAGCGCCACACCCTGACCGATGAAGTGCTACGCACCTTCGACCCAGGCGAACTGTTCCGCCAACGCGTCGAATTTGCCCACGCGGAGACCCCCTCATGAGCCGTTACGAACCCCTGGATGACGCCGCCGACGCTGTCGCGTCACGCCTCCCCGCCCCGATGGGCAGCCTGATCGACCGCGAACGCCCGGTGCGCTTCACCTTCGAGGGCGAGACCTATCGCGGCTTCGCCGGCGATTCCATCGCCAGCGCCCTGGCCGCCCACGGGCGCCTGGTACTGTCGCGCTCGTTCAAGTACCACCGCCCCCGGGGCGCGCTGACCCTGGCCGGGCAGGACGCCAACACCCTCGTGCAGTTGCCCGACGAACCCAACGTACTGGCCGACGCGCGCCGTCTCGAGGACGGCCTGTCAGTCACGGGTCAGAACTACAGCGGCAGCCTCGATCATGACCGCGACATGAGACTCGGCAAGTTCGCCCGTTTCATGCCGGTAGGCTTCTACTACCGCGCCTTCTACAAGCCCAGGGGCGCCTGGAAGCGCTGGGAGCCGCTGATCCGCCGCAAGGCGGGTCTCGGGCGCTTCGACCTCGACGCTCGCGGCGGCTATCACGACAAGGCCTACCTGTTCACCGATGTCATGGTGGTGGGCAGTGGCCCGGCGGGGCTGAGCGCTGCGCTCACCGCCGCCGAAGGCGGTGCCCGGGTGCTGCTGGTCGAACAGCAGCCGCAACTCGGCGGCTCATTGACCTATGCCCGCTTCGATATCGATGGCAGACGCGGCGAGCGCCTGCGCGACGAGCTAGTGAGTGTGGTGGCGCGCCACCCCAGCATCCGCGTCATGTGCGACGCCACCTGTAACGGCTGGTTCACCGATAACTACCTACCGGTGATCCAGGGTCGCCGGATGTTCAAGGTGCGTGCCAAAGAGTGCATCGTGGCCTCGGGCAGCTTCGATCAGCCGGCGATCTTCCGCAACAACGACCTGCCGGGGGTGATGCTGGCCAGTGCCGCCCAGCGGCTGATGCGTCACTATGCGGTCAAGCCGGGCCGGCGGGCGGTGGTACTGACCGGCAACGACGACGGCTACCTGGCGGCACTCGACCTCCACGAGCAGGGCGTCGAGGTGGCCGCCCTGGCCGATATGCGCCCGTCGCCCGAGAACCCGGCCCTGGCCGAGGCTCTCGCCGCAGTGGGCATTCCCGTGCGGGCCGAGCAGACGGTCTACGAGGCCCTGCACGACAAGTCCCTGCACCGGGTGACCGGCGTCGAGCTACGGCGCATCGTCGGCACCGGCGATGTGGCCGACCAGGGCCAGCGGATCGACTGCGACCTGCTCTGCATGACCGCCGGCTACATGCCGGTTTACCAGTTGCTGTGCCAGGCCGGCGGCCGGCTGCGCTACGACGACGAGGCCGCCGAATTCTCGATCAGCGGCCTGCCCGCCCACCTGCACATCGCAGGCTCGGTCAACGCGCTGCACGACCTCGACCGCGTCAGCGAGGATGGCGTATGTGCCGCCACCGAGGCGCTGCGCGCGCTGGGCCATGATGTCCCGATGCCGCAGCGCTCCGCGCCCGCCCCGCGGCGGGTCAATCATCCTTGGCCGATCTTTCCGCATCCCAAGGGCAAGGCCTTCGTCGACTTCGACGAGGATCTGCAGATCGAGGACATCCTCAACGCCACCCGCCATGGCTACCGGGACGTGCAACTGGTCAAGCGCTTCTCGACGGTGGGCATGGGGCCCTCGCAGGGGCGCCATTCGGCGCTGCCCACCGCCAGACTGGTCGCCCGGGCCACCGACCGCAGCGTCAGCGAAACCGGCGTCACCACCGCCCGGCCACCGTTCACCGCCGAGACCCTCGGCCACCTCGCCGGGCGCGGCTTCGATCCCTTCCGCCTGACACCGATGCACCGCCGCCATGAGGCATTGGGTGCGCACATGATGCCGGCCGGCCACTGGCGCCGGCCCGCCTACTACCCCGCCACCGACGGCAGCCTGGCGCGGGAGCGTTGCATGCAGGAGGAGGCGCGCCAGGTGCGCGAGAAGGTCGGCATGATCGACGTCTCGACGCTTGGCGGGCTCGAGATCCGCGGCCCGGACGCCGCCGAGTTCATCAACCGGCTCTATACCTTCGGCTTTCTCAAGCAGCCGGTGGGCCGCACTCGCTACGCGGTCATGACCAGCGAGCAGGGCGTGGTGATCGACGATGGCGTGTCGTGCCGGCTGGCCGAGGATCACTTTTACGTGACCGCCACCACCAGCGGCGTGACCAACGTCCATCGCAGCATGCTGCAGTGGAACGCCCGCTGGCGCCTCGACGTGGATATCGCCAACGTCACCTCGGCGTTCGCCGCCATCAACCTGGCCGGGCCGCTGTCGCGCCAGGTGCTGGAGACGCTGTGCGACAGCGTTGACCTCTCGGCTGAGGCCTTTCCTTATCTGGAGCTGCGCACCGGCCATGTTGCCGGCATTCCGGCACGCCTGCTGCGGGTCGGCTTCGTCGGCGAACTGGGCTACGAGATCCATGTGCCTTCGCGCTACGGCGAGGCCCTCTGGGACCGGCTGATGGAAGCCGGCGCCGCATTCGGCCTGCGGCCGTTCGGCGTCGAGGCCCAGCGCCTGCTGCGCCTGGAAAAGGGCCACGTGATCATCGGTCAGGACACCGACGGCATGAGCCATCCAGAAGAGATAGGGCTGGGCTGGGCAGTCAACCGCAAGAAGCCGTTCTTCGTCGGCCGCCGTGCCGTGGACATTCTTGCCGCTCAACCACAGAAACGCCGACTGGTCGGTTTCCGGCTGCCGGCGTCCAGCGCCAAGCCCCGGGAGGGACAACTGGTGCTGGAAGGCGAGACCATCACCGGCAACGTCACCTCCTGCGAATATTCGCCCACGCTTGGCGCAGTCATCGGCCTGGCCTATGCCGCGCCGGAGAAAGCCGCGCCCGGCAGCCAGATTACCCTGCGCGTCGACGGCGGCCAGGAGATCACCGCCGAGGTGGTCGCCCTACCCTTCTTCGACCCCGACAATACTCGCCAGGAGCTCTGAGATGACCACACAAAACGCGACCACTGGCCTATCGCGCCCTCCGCTCAATGGCCTGCATGCCGAGCGCCCTCGCGTCGAGTGGAAGCAGCTGGACGATGCCGAGACCCCGGCACGCTTCTCCGGCCCAACCGACGAAGGCTTCCGCCTGGACCACTGCGGGTTGGCTGACCTCTCGGCGCTGCCGCGCTTCGGCCTGCGCGGCCCTCAGGCCGCCGCCGCACTGGCAGAACGCGGCTATCGCCTGCCCGATGAGCCCAATCGCTGCCGGATTCAGGACGACGGCAGCCGGCTGGCCCGACTCTCCTCCACCGAGTATCTGTTGCTGGGCAGCCTCACGGACGCTGGCCAGCGCGTGTCCATGACCGCGCAAGATTGGGCAACGCTGCCCCCCGGCTGTTATCCGTTACCGCGTCAGGACAGCCACGCCTGGCTGGTGCTCACCGGTGCCAGTACCGCCAGGGTGATGGCCAAGCTATGCGGCGTCGATCTCGATGCAGCGGCGTTCCCGGCAGGGCATATCGCCCAGACCTCGGTGGCCCGAATCGATGCCATCGTCATCCGCGATGCCTTGGGCGAGCTGCCCTGCCTGCACCTGCTGATGGATAGTGCCTCGGCGGCCTATTTATGGCCGGCCCTGCTCGATGCCATGCAGGAGTTTGACGGCGGTCCACTAGGCCTTGCCGCTCTGTCCGCAGCCTGCACATCCGACTGACTGCGCCCTTTGCCCGGTGTCCATCATCAGGCACCGGGCGCTTCAGGTCCCGCTTTGGGCCTACCTCTGGCACAATTGACGGAGTTCCCAATGTCGACGAGGCCATGACCGTCATGAGCGATTCCATCACCACCGACAGGCGCGAGACCCGCCTGCGTCTAGAAGAACATATCGCTCGAGCACTCAAGCAGAAGCGTATCTCGCAGGGATACAAGATCTCCGATGTGGCAAGGATTGCAGGGCTTAGCCAGGGCATGATCAGCAAAGTCGAAAACGCCCAGGTGTCGACCAGCCTCGATACCCTGAGCCGGCTGTGCAACGCCATCGACTTACCCATCTCCAAGTTGTTCAGCGATTATGACCAGGTCGGGCGAGGCGCCCAGCATGTCAAGGCCGGCGAAGGCATGGAAGTCGTCCGTACCGGTACCGAAGTGGGGCATACCTACCAGTTGCTTAGCTATCTCCAGGGACCCAAGAAGCGCTACGAGCCCTTCCTGATCACCATGGACGACGCCAGCGAAGTCTTCCCCAACTTCAGCCATGCCGGCCACGAGTTCATCTACCTGCTTAAGGGCCGGCTGACCTATCGTCACGGCGAGCAGTTCTACGACATGGGGCCAGGCGACAGCCTGGCTTTCGATGCCGCAGTCCCTCATGGGCCGGAGAAACTGCATGAAGTCCCTCTGCAGCTGCTATCCATCATCCATTATGACGACGACGAACAAGACTGATCTCCCCGCGAGACCGGCAAACTCCAGGTACAACTCCATGGAAGCGCCTAGCCAAGCGACCGATGTCTTGAACCATTCGGCATCCACTGCCCATGATCTATGACACACGTCACACCGCTGATAACGCCGTAAACAGGGCTCTCTTGCGAGTAGTGCCTAAGGCGGCGTGTCTCCTAAGCCGCCCGTAAACTGAGCATCACTCGCGCCAGGCCCGCCCATAGACTGCAGGAGTTGGAAGCGAAGCCTGGTCGGTATCGGTATCCCAAGGACACATGAGTGCGGTATGGGCTTCGGAGAAATAAAACGCATTGGATTAGCGCCGATCAACTGAGTCACTGTTTGCGGCGCGTGGCTGCCATTGGGTAGGTGGAATCACGCGAAGAACAGGTGTAGGCAATGCCTGGAAGGGTAGCAGAGAGCCGTATCGGGAAGCGCTATATCACCGATCCGATGTCGGGCTCGGTAAAGATAGAGCCCATGAGCCGAGGGATTATGAGAGCTGTAAAAAGCCTGTCACTGGCCGTCTTTATCAGCATAAACAGTCAGTTAGGAAAACTGAAACCGTCAACGAACGTCTATAGGCGTCAACGCCGTTGACAGTTGGTTGACACGTCTACAGGTAGGACCCCCATGATGATAGAGATGTAAACCGGCTGATTTTGAATTCGAATGCGAGAACGTCAGTGGCTGTCTATGCCTCAAAAAACAGCCACTTACGTAGCTCTTAAACCGTCAACACACGTCTCTAAGCATCAATGCCGTCGACGGTTGGTTGACACCTTCGAAGTTGCAACACATTGTATAGCACTGCATTTTCTTGCAGCAGGTGCAACTCTTCTTTCAAGTAAGAAAAGCCAAAACGACACTTCAAACCAAGAACCAACTTGGTTTATATTAAACTCAGCCAAAAATCATAAAAAAAACACCACCCTTGGCATCTGAGCTCAAGAAAGCCGCATGGACAAAAATATAAACAGAGTATAAAAACACCAAGCCTGTGATGTACCAGTAAGCCCTTTTCCTACTGGCCGCAATTTTAGCATCCCCTTGCTTTATCCTCTCCCACTCATTCTTGTATGCGATTCTTGAAAGCTTTGTGATATGCCGATTCTTCCACCTCGCCCTATAAGCCACATCCTTGTCATATTTAGAGTCTCCAATCTCCATATAGGAAACAAGCTTTGAAATATGCTTCAAAAGCATAGCAAAGCATTCATCTCTTGAATTGAGCTCAATCTTTAGTTTGTGCCAGCGCTTAACAAGCTCTCTATGATTTTGCCTTTTTATATCTTTCTCTCGTTTAACCTCCTCTCGAAACCCATTTTTAGTTTCCTCTGAAAGGCCTTCCCTACGCGCCCCTGTTAACTTTTCCAGGTTTATAGATATAGCCCTTTTACAACGCCTCTGGGCATAGAAATAAGATATCAATTGAGCAGTTTCTTCTTTTAGCTCTTCTAGCCACTTCACCCTAATATCTGTAATAGCAGAGTCTTTTGAGTTTAGCGAAACTATATAACTAAACAATCCAGCCACGACTGCAGCAACCACGAAAGCTAAATCTTTAGGCTCAGGCCACATTCCTGCAACACCCTGTTCAAGAGTAATTTTCAACCTTTTTTTCTTCTTTTAGAACTCCCTACTATTCAGCTCTTTCAAAATATCGTCTAAAGTATCATCCACTCCCATAGCCTGTCTACGAGCCATCTCAAACAGCTTCGCGAGCTTATCAGTATATTCATTTGGCTTTAAATTCAAACCTTGAGGGGCACCGTTCAATTCAGTGTCTTTGGCTCCATCTACTTCTTCGCCCTTCCAGTTAAGAACACTCACCCTATATGAAGGCATAGCCGCTCTAGCAATGGCAACTCCGAACATGTTATCAGTGCTAATATCCTCAATTATAACCGTGCTTTTCGGAAAAGAAACCTTAAAGGAGTTTGACTTCAGCGTCCCTCCAACTTCTTTCCAAGCAACCAAACCTGACTCTGTTTTTCCAACCAAAGAGTCCACAATCGCCTTTATTTTTTCATCCGACATTACCACCACCTCCGGATTGTTTAATCCTTGTCAAAATACCATTTAGTGCGTCTACGTGATCGGCCAGCGCGGGGTTTCTAGAAACCAAATCCTCAATTGCCAGCTCTTTTGCATCTAAATCAGTGTTCCTCACTACCTTAGTGCTCACCAACCTTTCCAACAAACTTATCTCAGCTATTATTTCCTGCACTTTCAACTTCTCATCCTCTAATACCGAAACTATATCTCCAGACATCAGAGTTACCAACTTAGCCCTAAGCATTGTATACTTAAACAAAACCAGCTCATAAGAAACATCTTTAACACCATGCAACCCTTTTATTTCATTGAGAGCCCCTATAATCATACCCAGGTCACTTGCAGAGTCACTTTCCTTAAGCCTACTTGTCACTCTACCTGCAGTTTCTTTTATTTCTGCCTCGGCTCTTTGTGCAGCTTCTTTTGATGCGAGCGCGACAGCTACCGTCCAAGCAAAGCCAATGACAGAAACAACCACTCCAATAATTGAAAAGTAGCCTGAGAACAAACCACTCCCTATGACATTATTTATGCCGGCCACAGCTCACCCCTACACAATGACTTTTATTAGCTATCCTTTCCCCGCCCAACACTAATTCCCTGTTCCCCGGTACCAGCGCGCCGTTACCTGTCTCGCGACTCTGTATCCGTTCCGGTCGGCTTCAGCCGATCTCGTGTTCTCTCTAGCTCAGGCGTGGTCTGCACGATTTCCTCGCTCATGTCGGCACCTGCCAACCAAGCCGCGTAATGAGGAAACCGCTTCAACACCGCCAATAGGTTTTCCTTCGAACAGCTACCACCATTCTCGATTCTCTCAAGTGACCGCGCGTTGATACCCGCAGCCTCTGCGAACTCCTTCCTGCTCAGCCCCTCAGCTTCTCGGATTCCCCGAATTTTTTCGCCAATGTCGGTTGACACTATACGCAACCCTGCGTAGATTCAGCTTTACAGGCTACGCAACCTTGCGTAACCCACCTTCTCTCATCAAAAAAAGCCTATCACAGACCAACAAAGGCGGCTTACGACAATGGAACCCAGCAAATCGCCCCAGGTCCCGGCCATCGTGCCCCTGATGACCAAAGAGCGCTTCTCGCTACTCACGGGCCTCTCCATCGACATCATCGAGGGGCACTTGCGCCGTGGTTACCTGCCCTCTTACAAGCTGGGCCGCCACCGCATGATCAACATCGCCCTACTCCAGGCCGAGCTGCTGGAAGGGGATGACTGGGGATGATCCAGGTCACGTTCGCCAACCTCGTCGCTGATGACCCAGCCAAGGGCACGGCCTTTTACCTCGACGGCGAGTTCGCGGGGGTCATCCGTAAGCACACCGCCCCCACGGCAGCCCACGCCGTCGACTTCCATCGCGCGTTCTGGCGCCCTACCCGTTTTCTTGAGGCTCGCGGCCATGTCGTCGTCGCTGATCGATCCGCTGCCCTACGTCTTGTGTCTCGGCTTGCTCTACGTCTGGCTTACCGGCAACT
This sequence comes from Salinicola sp. RZ23, assembly GCF_003206675.1. Classification (NCBI taxonomy): domain Bacteria; kingdom Pseudomonadati; phylum Pseudomonadota; class Gammaproteobacteria; order Oceanospirillales; family Halomonadaceae; genus Salinicola; species Salinicola sp. RZ23. Next base: position 429 of record NZ_PZJK01000009.1, on the reverse strand, counting down.
GAGGTCTCGCGCTCGGGCTATCGTCAACTCGCCCTGCGCCAGCACCTTCTATCGCCGCTTACTGGGCGACACCGACTTTCAGCGTCCACTGGCTCGCGTGCTGATCGATCAGCGCACCTGGAATGACCCCAGCCAGGGCAACGGCTCCCGCGATCTCGTGTTCACTCCTGAATGCGCATCGCCTGAGCCCGTGCCTACTGTGCCCGCCGCCAAGGTCGTCTATCGGGTCTTCCCTGCCCGGACCTGGAACCTTGTTTGCTACACCGATGGCACCTATCGCCGTGTCACCGCCGCCGACATTCAGGCCGGGGCTGATCCATGCCCCACCGATACCGCGTTCCCCTTCGCCCAGGGTGCCGCTGCTGCTTCCCCCGCCTCGCAGTCAGACGACATCCCCTGGGCGCTTTTTCTTCCCCCGACCGTGGTGCC